>NZ_JAPYKP010000001.1:0-130770 GCF_037179725.1 Mesorhizobium sp. Cs1321R2N1
GCAACGTTGCGCCGGCTTCGACAACGATGGTGGCGGCTTGACGATCCGGCGCGGCAAGGCCGGTCATGCGCTCCAGCGACAGCACGATCTCGCCCGGCTGGACGCGAGCACCACCGGCCAGCCCGGTGCGGCCGCCCTGGATGACGACCGGCTGGCGAAAAGCGTTGCACGCGGCGAGTGCTGCCGTGACACCATCGGTGTCGCGCGGGCGCAGCACGGCTTCGGGAAGCACGCCGAGCTTGCCGTCGGGATCGTCGCGGTAGCGCTGGTCGACGTCGGAGCCGGCGAGCACGCCGCCCGCGCCCAGCCTGTCGCCAAGCGCGGAGAGAAGCTGTTGTGTCTCAGGCGACATCGGGCTCAGGCGCCTGCGCGACAAGGCGCATCGTCAGCATCAACAACCGGGTGGCCCGATGAATATCCTTATCCAACACGCTCGCCGTTCGCAAATTGCAGCCCGCCGATCCTATTCGTGATTGCATGCCGTGCAAGCGATACCGGCCTGCCTTAGGCGGTACCGGCATCAATCGCGAGAGCCGAGATTGATGCCGGAAGGACCGCGCAGCTTACTGAAGCTTGGCCTGCAGCGCGTTGACGTCGTCGGTGGTCATTTCGCCGTCGGTGGTCACTTTGCCGTCGGCAATTTTCCACAGCCGGAACGGACCGGTGATGTCACCAAACTTGTCGAAGGCGACCGGACCGATGACGCCTTCATAGCGGATCGGCTTGCCATCCTTGATCAGGCCGAGCGCCTTTGCGAATTCTTCCTTGCCGGCATAGATCGGCGTGCCAGCCGGGTCGACCGCCTTGTACATGGCATCCTTGATCTTGGCCGGGTCCTCGGAGCCAGCAATCGCGATGGCGAGCCCGACAATGGCACCGGCATCATAGGAGCGGTCGGCCGCGGGGTTTGTCGGTTCGATCCCGGAAAACGCCTTGTAGTTCTTGGTGAAATACTCCGTCGAGGCGGTCGGGCTGGTGCCAGAGGACGTGCCATAGGCGTCCTTCAGATAATCGGCGCCGACCGACTCGATGAAATCAGGGCTGTTCATGCCGTCATTGAGCAGGAATTTCTGCACGCCGCCCTGCGAGATCCAGGTGCGCGCAATGGTGGCGCCGTCGACGGGCGTGCTGACCAGGTAAAGCCCATCCGGCTCGCCGGCCATCGCCGCGGTGACTTCCGAGGCATAGCTCGACTGCTTCTCGTTATAGGGCGTGTCGGAGACGATGGTGCCGCCGAGCGCTTTGTAGGCACGCGAGAATTCGGCCACCATGTTGACACCGAAGTCGTTGTTGACGTGGATGATGGCCAGCTTCTTAAAACCCTTGTCGACGGCGTATTTGGCAGCGGCCACGCCCTGCAGCGCGTCCGAGGTGATGGTGCGGAAGAAGATGCCGTTTGTCTTGCCGTCGCGACCGAGTGTCGTCAGCGTCGGCGAGGATGAGGCCGGCGAGACCTGGACGATCTTGGCCGGCGCGGTCACCGAGGTCAGGATCGGGATCGACACCGAGGAGATGATGCCACCGATGATAACAGGCACTTTCTTGACCTGAACCAGCTGGGTGGCGGCGTCGACCGCGATGTTGCCCTGGCTCTGGCTGTCGCGCGTGTCGGTAACGAGATCGCAGCCGCGTACCCCGCCGGCTTCGTTGATGTCGCGGAAGGCCATCTCGACCGACTTGGCGCCGGCCTGGCCGTATTCGCCGGCCGGGCCGGTCAGTTCCATGACGAGGCCGACGGTGATCTTGCAGTCGGCGGCCTGTGCGACACTGGCAATCGTGACGAGAGCAAGAGCGGTGGTGAGCTGGAGTATCGTCTTTCTCATTGTTGTTCCCCTTGAGTTACACGAACTGATTTGACGTCTGGAAAGTCTCAGTGTTCCGGCACCTGCAGCCAGGTTTCATGCAGATGCCGCCATTGGACGCCGTTGGGCGCCGATGAACTGGTGGTGAAGACCGCGCTCGACTGGCGGCGGCTGTGCTTGCCCGCGCGCAGCTGCGCCTCGACGTAGAGGACGACGATCGTACCGGCTGCCTGCCAGCCGGGCCGGATGTCCTCGATCGAGATGGCGAAGCCGTTGTCGCAGGTGGCGCGGCTGGAGCGCACATGGTCGATCACGGCATCGCGGTCGAGGATCTGGCCGCCTGGTGCGATCATGGTCAGGCCTTCGCCCATGACGGCTTCGAAGCGGCCGAAATCCACTTGGTCAGCGCGTTCGGCAACGAACCAGTCGACGAAAAAGCGATGCAGGTCGACGACTTCGGTGCTGGCCTGCGAAAACAACTTGTCGTTCGTGGTTTTCATATCCGGCCCGCGTTGAGATTGTAGTGCATGATCGAGCCGTGGCGGCCGTGCCGGTCGCGCTCCAGCGTGTAGACGTCTCCCTCCAGACCGTTGCCCCGCGCTATGGCGGCGGCAATCCGCGCACGGTCATCGGCGTCGAGTACGACATCGATGATTCTGGCGTTGGCCAGCGCATGCTCCTGGTTGCGGGCACCGACGATGACCGCCGCCACTTGCGGCTGCTCCAGCACCCAGGCGCTGGCGATGGTGGCAATGTCGACGGCGTGGCGGTCGCCTACCGCCTTCAATGCGCGAAGCAGTTGCTGGAACAAGTCCCAGCCGCCGAAATCGTCGATGATCAGCTTGTATTTGACCAGCGAGCGGTTTTCGAGCGGCACGGCGGGTTCGGCGGCATCGAGCCATCTGTCGCTGAGGAAGCCGCCGGCCACCGAACCGTAGCAGAGGAAGCTCACGCCGTTTTCCTGTGCAAGTGCGGCGAGGCTGTGCGCCGGGCGCTGATCGAGTACCGAATATTGCAGCTGCTGGCTGACCAGCGGTATGCCGGCTGCCAGGATTTCGGCAAGCCGGGGCGTGTCGAAATTGGTGGTACCGAGATTGCGCAGCTTGCCCTCGAGCCGAAGCTCGTTGAGCCAACCCATCGCCTCGACATAGCGCGGCTGCGCATAATCCCACCAATGGAACTGCACGAGGTCGAGCCGCTCGGTCTTCAGCCTGCGAAGCGACTGGTCGACGATGCCCCTGATGTAGTCACGGCTGATCGTGGCGAGCCGTTCGAGGTCGGGCACCAGTTTGGTGTGCACCTTCATTTTGGCCGCTGCATCAAGGCCGCGCTCATTGGCCAGCCGCAGGCGCGCGGCGCCGATCAGTTCCTCGACGCCGGTGTAGATATCGGCGCAGTCATAGGTCCAGATGCCGGCGTCGAAGGTGGCGATGAGGTCGGTCACGGCTTGGCTACGATCGATGGCGCCATGGCCGCCGGCCAGTTGCCAGCCACCTCGTATGACACGCGAAACGGTATAGCCGGGGCTGAGCTCGAAGGCCTTGGCGGTCATGTCAGGTCATTCTCCTTGGGCAGCGGCACGGCCGTGGTTTCGGCATGGCTGAACCGCCGCTTACCGGTCCTGACGATCCTTAACCGGCTGGCGCAGTTGGGATCGGGACAGGCGATCTCGGCGTCCGAGGTCATCCAGTCATTCGGGTGGGTCGCGCGCTGCTTCGCCGCCAGCAGCGGCAGCACCGCCGAGATCGAATAGATCGAGAAGCCCTGCCCCGCCGGCATCGACAGCATCTCGCCCTTGAGTTCGAAATAGTCGCCGGCCTTGGCGCCGCAATAGATCGGCTTGCCCTGCGGGATAACCGCTTCGACGCGGAGATCGAAAAGCTCGAAACTGTCGTCGCGTTCAGCCATTCAAGCCTCCCAGGCTGAAGGTAATGTCGCAGGCGCCATTGCGCCGGATCACCCCGCAGGCAGCCGCGAATTGATCGCGCTCCTCGGGCTTCACTTGGGCCACCACGCTGCCGGCCAGCCAGCCGATCGGGAACAGAAGCCGCGCGCCCTGCCCGTAGAACAGGCCGATGTCGAAGATGGCATTGGGATTGCCACCCCACATGCGCGGCGGCACGTAGGACAACACGATGTCGCCCGGCTGCGGCGTCAGCGTCGCGTTCTCGGCCGGCAGCGGTTGGGCATAGGCCCGCCCCTCGAGATCGGCGGCGGGAACCGGGCAGGAAATCTCAGGTCCCGTCCACATGGCGTGAATGGCGGGGACGACACGTGGCTTGGCGAGATAGGCCGTGAGAAAGGCAGCGTTTTCCGGCGCCTTCCCCGGCAACAGCAGCGCCGTGGCGGAAAGCTTCGAGCGCGGCTCGCTGATCCTGATGGAGGTCATATCTGGCCTTTCGCGGCGGCGGATTGCAGTTTGCTGCGTAGGAAGGTGAAGGGCCGGCTGATGTCGGCGGCAAGCGCTTCGCGCGCCGCGCGTGCGTCCTGCGTGGCCAGCGCCTCAACGATGCGGCGGTGATACTGGGCGGTGTCGACCTCGCCGGCTTCCGAGAAGGCGTAGATGGCGACGCGGATGCAAGGACCTGATTGCAGCCACAGGCTCTCGATCATCGGGATCAGCACGGCCGAGCCGCAGGAGCGGTAGATCTCGAAGTGAAAGCTCTGGTTGAGCGTCACTTCGCGGTCGACATCCTTCTTGTGTTTCAGCGCCCGCATCTCGTCCCATTCGCCGAGAATGGTTTCGATGGTGGCTATCTGGCGCGGCCCCATGCGAGCGGCGGCCAGCGCGATCGCCTCGCCCTCGATCAGGATGCGGGCCCGCAAAAGATCGTCGAGACGTTCCAGCGTGATTGGCGGTACCCGCACTGAACGGTTGGGCAGCGCCTCCAGCGCCTTTTCCGTGATCAGCCGACCAAGCGCCTCACGCACCGGCATGGTCGAGGTGACCAGCGCATCGGCCAGACCGCGGATCGTCAGCACCTGGCTCGGCTCGAACAGACCGCCGATCAAGGCCCGACGCAGCTCGGAATAGACGCGATCCTGCACCGTTTCGCGACCGACAGGCGCAAGTTGGGCCGCGATCGCCTCGTTGTTTTTTTCGATGGCAGCCTTTTGCATGGAATTCCGTTCTCGGCGGGTTTTCGGCTTGCGGATGAAATTAAAGCCGAATAGCGTGATCAAAGCAAGTGTGATCACAAATCATAATCAGGAGACGGCGACGACCGTCTTCGCCAGAGGGTTTGATGAGCGAGGCAGCGGAAAGGCAGGGGAAGGAGACCCGTCCGCCGGTTCTGACGGCAAGCCACGTCGTCAGGCGGTTCGGCGGCCTTGTCGCCGTCAATGATGTCTCATTTGATGTCAAAGCGGGCGAAATCCTTGGCCTGATCGGACCCAACGGCGCCGGCAAGACGACGATGTTCGATCTGCTGGCCGGCAGCATCCTGCCCACCAGCGGCGATATCCTTCTCGACGGCACGTGCGTCTCGGGCGAAGCCGCTCACCTGCGCATCGGCCGTGGTCTTGGCCGCACCTTCCAGATCCCGCGCCCGCTGCCCAATCTGACGCTGATCGAAAACATCATGCTGGCGGCACAGGGCCAGGCCGGCGAAAGGCTGCTCGCCAACTTCATCACGCCGTGGCGGGTGGCGGCGCAGGAAAGAGCTGCCCGGACAAAGGCGCTCGAACTGCTGGAACTCGTCACCCTCAGCCATCTCGCGCATGAGCCGGCGCGCGTGCTTTCCGGCGGCCAGCGCAAGCTGCTCGAACTCGCCCGGGTGATGATGGCCGATCCGGCGATCATCCTGCTCGACGAACCCGCGGCCGGCGTCAACGCGACGCTGCTCGAAGTCATCATCGACCGCATCCGCGACATCAACGCGCGCGGCATCACCTTCCTGCTGATCGAGCACAATATCGACATGGTGACGCGGCTCTGCCATCGCGTCCTGGTCATGGCGAGCGGCCAGTTGCTGAGCGAAGGCACCGCGGAAGAAGTCGCCCGAGACCCGCGCGTCATCGAGGCCTATCTCGGAGGTACCGCATGAGCGAGACCGTCCTCGATGTCCGTGATCTCGAAGCCGGTTATGAACCCGGCGTACCGATCGTGCGCGGCGCCTCGATCACCGTCGGCAGAGGCGAGATCGTCGTCGTGCTCGGCCCCAATGGCGCCGGCAAGTCGAGCTTCATCAAGGCGATCGCCGGCCTTATCCCGATCACCGGCGGCACGGTGCTGCTGGATGGCAGGGACATCACCGCCGCGCCCGCCCACACCATGGTGCGGCTTGGCCTCGCCTTCGTGCCGCAGACCGAGAACATCTTTCCGCTGATGTCGGTGGAGGACAATCTCAGGGTCGCCTGCGGCATTCTCGAGCGGCGCGAAGTCCCTGTCCGCATCGAGGAAATGTACGCCGCCTTCCCCGACCTCGTCCGCCAGCGGCGCATCGCCGCCGGCAATCTGTCCGGGGGACAGCGGCAGATGCTTGCCGTGGCGCGGGCGCTGATCATCCACCCCAAGGTGCTGGTGCTGGACGAGCCGTCGGCTGGCCTGTCGCCGAAATTCGTCGCGATGGTATTCGAGATGCTGGCCGGCATCCGCAAATCCGGCGTTACTATTCTTTTGGTCGAGCAAAACGCCAAGGCAGCGCTTGCCATTGGCGACCGCGCCTATGTGCTGGTCGAAGGCAAGGACCGGCACGAGGGCATCGCCTCCGAACTGTGGAATGATCCTGTCGTGGCCGAGCTCTATCTTGGCCAGCGCTCCTCTCAAGCCGGCAAGGGAGGCGCGGCATGAGCCTGCAATTCATCGTCGACGGATTGCTGACCGGCTCGATGATCGGCCTCGGCGCCATCGGCGTCACGCTCACCTATTCGATCCTGCGCTTCTCGAACTTCGCGCATGGCGACTTCATGGCCTGGGGCAGCTATGCGACGCTGGCCACGGTCGGTGCCATCGGCGCGATATTCGGCAAGGTGGCGCCGATCGGGCCGCTCTCCTTCGGCTGGCCGCTCCTTGTTGCACTGGTCGTCGGTATGGCATTCACCGCTTTGCTGGCGCTGCTGCTCGACAAGGTGTTGTTCTCGCGGCTGCGCTCGCAAGGCCAGGCGATCATCGTGGTGATGGCGAGTTTCGGCGCCTCGATGGCGCTGCGCAGCCTGCTCGAATTCACCTTCACCTCGCGGCCGACCTATTTCAGCCGGGCGATCCAGATCGCCATGCCGGTCGGCTTCGGCATCCGCATCACGCCCGACCAGATCGCCCTGTTGCTGCTGACCGCCGTGCTCGTGCTCGGCGTGCATCTGTTGATGACGCGTACGCAGACCGGCCGCTCGATGCAGGCGCTGAGCCAGAACGCGGCACTGGCCCGCATCGTCGGCATCGACGTCGCCAAGGTGGTGCGCGTCACCTGGATCATCGGCGGCGCGCTCGCCTGCGTGGCTGGCGTGATGATCGGCATTCTGGTGCAGATCCGCCCGTTCATGGGCTTCGACATGCTGCTGCCCATGTTCGCCGCCGCTATCCTCGGCGGCATCGGCAGCATCCCGGGCGCGGTGCTCGGCGGCCTGATCATCGGGCTCGCCGAAGCCGGCGCGGTGCAACTGATCGGCGCCGAATGGCGCGCCGCCGTCTCCTTCATCATCCTGATGGCGGTGCTGTTCGTGCGGCCGATCGGCCTTTTCGGAGTTCGGGAAAGATGATCGAGCTGGTCGGCTATGGCGCGTTCTTCCTGACCACGGCGCTGATCTTCTCGCTGGTCACGCTGGGGCTCAATCTGCAATGGGGTCTGACCGGCCTGTTCAATGTCGGCCTCGCCGGTTTTGTCGCCATCGGCGCCTACACCTCGGCACTGCTGACGACACCGGACGATCCCGCGCGCCTCGGCGGCTTCGGCCTGCCCATCCTCGCCGGCTGGGCGGGCGCCATGACCGTCGGCGGCATTGCCGCCGCGCTTACCGGCATGGCGACGCTGCGTCTTAAATCCGATTATCTGGCGATCACCACCTTCGGCGTGGCCGTCGTCGTACAGCTGGTCGCGCTCAACGCGCAGAAGCTGACCGGCGGACCGTTCGGCATCGGCTTCATCCCGCGTCCCTTCGGCGGCCTGGCCGAAACGCCGCTGCTGTTCAACCTGTCGAACCTTGCTGTCGTTTGTGCCGTGACGCTGATTGCCTATCTCGCTTTGGAGCATCTGTCGCGAAGCCCGTGGGGTCGCGTGCTGAAGGCGCTGCGGGAGGACGAGCGGGCGGCGATTTCACTCGGCAAGAGCGCGCGCTTCTATCGCGTCCAGGCGTTTGCCGTCGGCGGTGCCATCATGGCGCTGGCCGGCGCGCTGCAGGCGCACTTCACCGGCTTCATCGCGCCAGACAATTATCTGCCGATCCTCACCTTTCAGGTCTGGGTGATGCTGATCGTCGGCGGCTCGGGCAGCAATCTCGGCGCCGTCATCGGCAGTGTCCTGGTCTGGGGGATATGGGCGGGATCGGGCACGCTGACCAGCGTGTTCTTCCCGCCCGAGCAGCAGGCACGCGCTGCCTCGCTGCAGATCGTCGCCATCGGCGTCATGCTTTGTGTGATCCTGCTGATCCGGCCGAACGGGTTGTTCGGCGACAGGCCGAAGCGGCCGCGCTTTGGCAAGCGTAAGCGGATCGCTACGGACAAAAGCAGTTCCGGCTCATGAATGCTCCGGTCCGGCAGGGTGCGAATGGCACTTCGCTCTGGCATGCGATCAACCGCGATCGCCGGGAACGGCCAACGCTGCAAGGCAGGCTCGATGTCGATCTGGCCATCGTCGGCGGTGGATTTTCCGGTCTGTCGACCGCGCTGCACGCCGCTGAAAAAGGCATCTCCGTCGCTGTGCTCGAAGCCGAGATCATCGCCTGGGGCGCGACCGGCAGGAACGCCGGTTTCGTCGTGCCGAACTTCGCCAGGATGGATCCGGACAACATCCTTGCGCATCTCGGCCCCGAGCGCGGTGAACGGCTGATCGATTTCGCCGCCGGCAGTGCCGACCTCGTTTTCGGCCTGATCCGGCGACACGGCATCGACTGCGACGCCGTGCAGAACGGATGGATCCAGCCGGCGCACTCGTCCGGCGCCTTGCAGAAGGCCAAATCACGTGCGGACCAATGGGCGCGGCGCGGACGGCCTGCCGTCACCCTGGATCGGCAGGCGGTCGAAGCGCTGACCGGCGTGCGCGGCTATGTCGGTGGCTGGATGGATCATTCCGGCGGCGTGCTCAATCCGGTCGCCTATGCGCGCGGACTGGCCGATGCGGCGGAAAACGCCGGCGCGCGGATTTTCGAACAGACACGTGTCACGTCGGTTGATCGCGTGACCAATGGCTGGGCACTTGAAACGCCATCGGGTTCGGTGCGCGCGGCCAAGGTGTTGATCGCCACCAACGCCTATGGCGGGTCGCTCAGTCCGTTGCTGCGGCGGACTTATTTTCCGCTGAAAGTTTTCCAGATCGCGACCGCGCCGCTACCGCTCGAAATCCGCACGCGTCTGCTTCCCGGGGGGCAAGGCGTCGGCGATACCAGGCGCAATCTCTTCACCTTTCGCTTCGACGCCGATAACCGGCTGATCAGCGGCGGCATGCATATTCTTGGCACTGGCGCCGATACGCGCGTGCCGCAAGCAATCTGGCGGCGGCTTGCCAGCCAGCTCGACCTGCCTGACTTGCCGCCGCTTGCCTATAGTTGGTCGGGGATGGCGGCGGTCGAACCGGATTTCCTGCCGCACCTCCTGGACCTCGGCCCGGGCCTGATCGCCGGTCGCGCCTGCAATGGACGCGGCATTGCCATGACCACGGCGATGGGCAAGGTGCTGGCCGACTGGGCCGCTGGAACCGACGCGCGTGATTTGCCGCTGCCCTTTGCACCGCCGGCGCCGATCCCGTTCCATGCCCTGCTGCGGCACGCACCCAACATGCTGCTTGGCTGGAGCATGCTGCGCGACCGGATCGACGAGACGCCATAGGCCGACCGAGCCTGCCGTGCGATCAGTCCGTGCAAAGGTTTTCGGAGAGGATAGCGGCTGCCGCGACAATGTCCTGCTCGAGGAAAGCCCGAACGGCTGGACCGTTGCGCTGTTCCAGCGCGACGACGATCCTGTGGTGTGCGTCATTGGACTGCGGGATGTAGCGATCGGCCCGCATCAGGAGCTTGAGATAGGGCCCGACCCGACCCCAGAGATCGCGGATCATGTTCAAGAGGATGGGCGCGCCGGCATGCTCATAGATAGCGAAATGGAAGGCTTCGTTCAGGGAAAGATAGGTCGTGGCGTCCTGCGCCTCGACGGCCCGCTGCATGCCGGCGAGCGCGGCTTGTATGTCGGCCAGCCCGCTTTCGGTCATCCGTGACGTAGCCATCTCGCCCGCCAGCCCCTCGACGGCGATGCGGATGCGCGTCAGTTCCGCGAAAGCGGGCGCGGAGAGCAACGGCACGATGATCGAGCGGTTGTTCTGCATTTCCAGAAGCCGCTCGGCGACCAGCCTTTGCAGCGCCTCGCGGATCGGCGTGGTCGATATGCCAAAGGTTTCGGCAAGCTTGCGGATGACCAGCGTCTGGCCGGGGCTGAAGCCACCTGAAATCAATTCCTGCTTGAGCGCGCCATAGGCGCGGTCATTGAGGGTTTGATGCTCGAGTTTCAGCATGCGCGGACCGCTCGGCTCACCATTTCGACAGCGCGCGGTCGAGCGTCTCGGCCAGTTGCTCGGCATTGTCCCTGGAAAAGGGCAGCGGCGGCCTGATCTTCAGCACATTGCCGCGTGGGCCACAGGACGAAATCAGCACGCCGTGCTCGCGCATGGCTTCGACGACGGAAGAGGTCCTGGCAGCGGCGGTGGCCCCATCCTCCGCCGTCAGCTCGACGCCGAAATAAAGGCCATTGTGCCTGACATCGGCGACCATGCCGTGCCGGCTTTGCAAGGGGCGAAGCAATGCTCCTGTATAGGCGCCCACGTTTCGCGCGTTCTCGATCAGCCCCTCGCCCTCGATCACCTCGAGCACGGCGATGCCGACGGCGGCCGCGACCGGATTGCCGCCGAAGGTGTTGAAGTAGCCGGTGTTCGAACCGAACGAGCTCACCAGCTGCGGCCGCACGATCACCGCACCCATCGGATGCCCGTCGCCGATCGGCTTGCCCAAGGTGACGATATCAGGCTCGAGGCCGTAATTGGCGAAGCCCCACATGCCCTGGCCAAGCCGGCCGAAACCGGACTGGACCTCGTCGGCAATGACGATGCCGCCGGCTTTCCTGACGTGATCGGCCGCCTCGCGGATGACAGAACCATCGGGGAAGAAAATGCCATCGCTGGAAAAGGCCGAATCGAGCAGCAGCGCCGCCGGGCGGATGTTTTGCGCGCGCATATCGTCAATAGCGGCGGCGACATTCCTGGCGAAATCACGCGCGGCGCGGCCGCCGTCGCGGAACGTGTCCGGCGCTGCCACGGCGCGATGATGCGCGGGTACGCCCTTGGCGCCGACCGCCGCCGGCGACAGCTGCGCGGTGGCGATGGTGGCGCCGTGATAGGCGAAGTCGGTGATGATCACGCCGGTGCCGCCGCTCGAATGCTGGGCGATGCGGATGGCGAGGTCGTTGGCCTCGCTGCCGGTGCAGGTGAACATGGCGTGGCCGAGATGGGATGGAAGCGTGCCGAGAAGCTTTTCCGCGTAGTCGAGGATGATCTCGCTGAGATAACGCGTGTGCGTGTTGAGCGTGGCTGCCTGCGCCGACAATGCCTCGACGACGCGCGGATGGCAGTGTCCGACCGAGGCGACGTTGTTGTAGGCATCGAGGAATTTTCGGCCCTGCGCATCGTAGAGCCAGACACCGCTGCCACGCACCAGATGGATCGGGTTGCGGTAGAAGGCGCGATAGGTCGGTCCGAGCAACCTGGCGCGGCGTTCAAGCAGCGCGCGCTCGGCATCGGCAGAAGCACTTGCGGGCGAGGGCTGGGACACGGGCATCTACTCCGGCTTGGAATGGTCAAGAAAATAGCGGCGGGCTTCAGCGGACGAGAGACCGTCCAGCCGTTCGAGCGAGGCCCAGACTTCGGTGATGAGGCGCAGGACATAGTCACGTTTGGCCGGAAACCGCTCGGCCTGCCAGCTGGCTATATTGGCGATGAGTGCGAGGCGGGCACGAATGAGGTGGAAGAGGATGCCAAGCTCTTCAATCTCGAGCGGCTGCACGGACTGATAGCCGGCGACGAAGCGTGCCGCAGGCGCCAGCGGATGACCTTCAGCCGGCCAGCGATAGACGGCGCCGATGGCGAGATCGCAGATCAGCGGCGAGTGGATCATGTCGCCGAAATCGAGAATGCCGCTGACCATTTCCGGCCGCGAGGCATCCATCACCACATTGTAGGAGTTCATGTCGTTGTGGACGATCTGCGCGCGCAGCCCGGGGATGACCGGCGCCGCGTGCTGCTCGAAAGCGTCGATGACGCGCTCGACCATGGCGCGATGGTGGGCATCGGCGATGTACGCCAGCATGGGCCGTGTCTTGGCGACTTTGCGGATGTCCCACAAAAGGTCGCTGCCGGCGGCCGGATGGAAGAAGCCGCGCAGTGCCCGGCCAAGCCTGGCGAGGAAGATGCCGAGATTGCGATCCTGCGCCGCTGACGTGGGCGAGCGCGAAAGCAACTGGCCGGGCAGATAGGTAACCAGCCGGACGACGCGCGGCGCCGATCCGCCGACGCTGACCATAAACTGCGCTTCGCCTTCGAGGCTCCTGCGCACCGAGGGAACGGGCAAGGCCGGGTCGACCGTCATGATATGGTCGAGCGCCTTGTTCTGGAAATCGG
Organism: Mesorhizobium sp. Cs1321R2N1; assembly: GCF_037179725.1. NCBI lineage: Bacteria > Pseudomonadati > Pseudomonadota > Alphaproteobacteria > Hyphomicrobiales > Phyllobacteriaceae > Mesorhizobium > Mesorhizobium sp. Cs1321R2N1. The sequence goes on from NZ_JAPYKP010000001.1 coordinate 12,611, forward strand.
TGAAGCCGGCCTCTTCCGCCGGATGCGAGACCTTCAGGACGAACTCGCCCTCGCTTTCTGTCTGGATATGGAAATTATGGTCGCGCTCGCCCGGCAGCGGGCGCGCACTGCCGGTGAGCCCGTAGTGCCGGCCCAATATGACAAGCGCCTCGGCGATCGAAACGTCAGGGGCATCCTCGGCGAGCGTTTCGCCGAAGGCATCCGACACGGCCGCGCTCATGACCTGACCTCGGCATCAACGGGTTCGAGACCGCACCAGTCGGCGATGAAGAGCGCGATGGTCTGGGTGACCTTGCGGACGGAGTCGAGATCGACGGCCTCGTCATAGCCATGCGGCATGCGGCAGATGGGGCCGTAGACGATCGCCGGCGTGTCGGCATAAAGGCCGAAGAAGCGCGCATCGGTGGTGGCCGAGGTGACATGCTCCGTCAGCGGCTCGCCCCACACGGCGGTATGGCTGCGCCGCAGCACGGCTTCCATCTCGTCGGCGCCTTCCAGCACATAGCCCTCGGCCATGAAGCCGTTATAGGTCATCCTGGGCGGGCGATTGGCGAGGAACGGATCGGCGCGCGCCGCGTCGGCGATGCAGGCCTCGAGTTCGGCCCTCGCATCCTCCAGCTTCTGGCCGGGATAGGTCGCGACACGCATCTCGAAGACGCAGCGCGCCGGAACGCTCGATGTCCACTCGCCGCCCTCGATCTTGCCGAGGTTGAAGCGGATGGGATGCGGATGGTCGCAGAAATGCTTGTCATCGACTTTTCTCGCGTTCCAGACGATTTCGAGCCGCTTCAGCGCCTGGATGATGAGGAAGGCCTTTTCGATGGCGTTGGCGCCGGCCGAGAAAGCGCCCGACGCGTGCTGCGGATCGCCGTCGACCTCGACCCTGAACCAGATCGGCCCGACCTGCGCCCGCCCTTGGCTCCAGCGGCTCAGGAATGAAGGCGGCGTCGGCGCGGTAGCCGCGCTGCAGGCAAGCGAGCGCGCCGTTGCCGGTGCACTCCTCCTCGACGACCGACTGCAGGAACACTTTCGCGGCCGGCTGGTAGCCAAGGCCGCGCAAGGCGGCCAGGGCATAGAGACAAGCCGACAGACCGGCCTTCATGTCGCCGGCGCCACGGCCATGCATCCAGCCGTCCTCGATCACGGGATCGTAGGGGTCTCGCACCCAGCGGTCGAGCGGTCCTGTCGGCACCACATCGATATGGCCGTTCAGGATCAGCGAGCGACCGGTGGCGTTTTTCGGCGTATGAGTGGCGACGACGTTGAAGGCGTCATCGTAGGAAACCGCGACGGGTGAAAATCCGGGCAGGTCGCGGATCGCGTCGACATCGACACGCCACATATCGACCGCATAGCCATTGGCTTCATAGGCCGCCGCCATGAAGGATTGCGCGGCGTGTTCCTCACCGCGTTGCGAGGGAAAGCGTACGAGGTCGGCCAAGAAGGCAAGTTGACGGTCGAAGCCATCGTCGACCGCCCGCAAAATGGCTTCATCCGCAATTCGCTCAGGCATGATATTCCGCTTTCCCAGGGATGATGTATCATATCTCATATCATTTCCCGGAAAGGCAAGAAGACACAGGCGGCCAAAATCATGGCCCACCGCTAGAGCCTCTTGGCAGGTGGCCGCAGAGTTGGCATCAGTTCGAAATGCCGGCAAGGCTGCGCGGCGGAAGATCGAGGACAGATGCAGGTCACCGAAGGCTCATTGCCGGATGAAACCACCGACCTCGCGCCCGGCTACCGGCGCGTGCCGGCCGGCAAGATCGTCAATGCGGTGACGTGGATGGAGGCGCGTGCCCCGGTGCAGGGTCTTTCGCATCCGCTTGCGATGACCCGCGTCACCAAGCCCGACCCCGTCATCTATCGCGCAGTCTTCCTCGAGATCGGCGCTCCCTGGCTCTGGGATCGCGCCGCCGAAATGTCGGACGCCGACATCGCGGCGCATTTCGCCGACCCACGCCAGCATCTCTATTACGGCCACGACGAAAACGGCGGCCGGGTCGGCATGGTCGAATTCTCGCTCGCCGACAGCAACGAGATCGAGGTCGCCTATTTCGGCCTGCTCCCCTCTTTGACCGGCCGCGGTTTCGGCAAGCGGCTGATGGCGGGCGCGCTCGATCAGGCATGGCGCCTAGAGCCCAGCCGCGTCTGGCTGCACACCAGCAGCTTCGATCATCACAGCGTCATCGGCTTCTACAGAGCTTGCGGATTTGAACCCTATGCGGCTGGTTTCGAAATCACCGACGATCCGCGGATCAAGGGGACCCTGCCGCGCGATGTCGCCCCGCAAATCCCGCTGATCGAAACGGAATGGCTGCCCGGCGCCAGATGAGATTTCGGCCCGGCCTTCCAGAAGATCAAGTCGCTGAAGCCGATGTCGTCTGGTCGATGGTGGTCGACAACGACGCCGTCACCCAGTTCAAGCAGTATCGTAGCTTCGACATCAAGCAGCCGCTGATCGCGCCGCTCGACGTGGTCTGAAGGACGACGATGTGCTCAAGGCGCTGCCGACGATCGAGTTCGACGCGCCGCAAGGCAAGATCCGCGTCGATGCCAGAACAATCACACGCTCTGCCATTCCTGTGTTGGCAAGGCGGCGGACGGTATCGTCTACGAGATCGTCAAGGATTTCGGGACGATCGTGCCGGTGACGTCTTACTGCAAGCTGTAGGGATTTCCGGCTGCGCGGCGATCTGGACTTCCACGCCGCGCAGCCGCCATATCGGCAACCATCAGGTCGCCTGCGGCGCCGGCAGCCGTTCGCGCAATTCGTCGACAAGCACCCTGGTGTTTTCGGAATAGTCGATGGGGACGACGACGAGATGCACGCCGCCGCCGGTGAAGGCGTGTTCCAGCGCCGGCCGCAACTCGGCGATGGCACCGACCCTGGTCCCTTTGGCGCCATAGGCCTCGGCGTATCTGACGAAGTCGGGATTGCCGAAGGTCATGCCGAAATCCGGGAATTCGTCGACCGCCTGCTTCCAGCGGATCATGCCATAGGCATGGTCTTCCAGCAGCAGGACGACGAGGTTGAGCTTGAGCCTGACAGCCGTCTCCAGTTCCTGGCTGTTCATCATGAAGCCGCCATCGCCGCAAATGGCCATGACACGGCGCTGGGGATAGAGCAGCGCCGCCATCATCGCCGACGGCAACCCGGCGCCCATGGTGGCCAGCGCGTTGTCGAGCAACAGCGTGTTTGCCATGCGCGTGCGGTAGTTGCGCGCGAACCAGATCTTGTACATGCCGTTGTCCAGCGCGAGGATGCCGTCGGCCGGCATCACGGCGCGCACGTCGTGCACGATGCGCTGCGGCGTGAAGCGGTCTTCGGTGGCGCGCGCGGCGATGCGGCTCAAAATGCCTTCGCGCAGCGGCAGCAGCGCCTGCGCGTTGAGGATCTTGCCTTCGATGCGGTCGGCCAGCAGCGCCAACGACGGGCCGAGGTCGCCGACGATCTCGGCTTGCGGGAAATAGACCTGCTCGACATCAGCCGACTGGTAGCCGACATGAATAACCTTCGGTCCCTTCGCGCCCATGATGAAGGGCGGCTTCTCGACCGTGTCGTGACCGATGGTAATGATCAGATCGGCCTGTTCGATGGCCTCGTGGACATAGTCGCGCTCCGAAAGCGCCGCCGTTCCCATGTAAAGCTCGGTGCCGCCGGGCACGGTGCCCTTGCCCATCTGCGTGGTGAAATAGGGAATCTGCGTGCGCAGCACGAACTGGGCGACGTCGGGGGTCACGCGCGGCCGTGACGCCGCGGCGCCGAACATCAGCAATGGACGCTTGGCCTCGAGGATCATGCGGGCGGCGCGATCGAGCGCGCCAGCGCTGGCCAGGGGCAACTCGACCGGATGCGTCGGCACCAACGCAATCGGTTCGCACTCCGCCGCCGCGATGTCTTCCGGCAGTTCCAGGTGCACGGGGCCGGGGCGCTCCTCCTGGGCAACGCGGAAGGCTTCGCGCACCAGCGACGGGATCATCTTCGGCGAGACTATCTGGCGCGACAGCTTGGTCAGCGGCTTCATCGCCGCAACGATGTCGACGATCTGGAAGCGCGCCTGCCTGGACGACAGGATGCCCTTCTGGCCGGTGATCATGATCATGGGCATCGCACCGAGCAGCGCGTAGGCAGAGCCGGTCGTCAGGTTGAGCGCGCCGGGGCCGAGCGTGGTGATGCACACGCCCGCCTTGCCGGTGAGCCTGCCATAGGTGGCGGCCATGAAGGCGGCCGCCTGCTCGTGGCGGGTCAGGATCAACTGGATCGACGAGCGGCGGATGGATTCGACGATGTCGAGATTTTCTTCGCCCGGAATGCCGAAGATCCGATCGACCCCTTCATTCTCGAGGGCCGCCACGAACAGATCCGAACCCTTGGTCATGAACCGTCTCTCCTGCGATGCGCGCATTTGGTCAGCCATCTTCATATGGCACCGGAACGCGACACCTCAAAGAGCGCAAGTCGTCTGCTGGCGATCATGCCATCATTTTCGGCAAGGCGGCCGCCAATGCGTCGACGGCCAGCCGGACCTTGAGCGGCAGATGCGGCGTCTGCAGCCAGAGTGCATGACAATCGTAGGGATGGCGTGGCTGGTCCGGCAACAGCTCGACCAGCGCCCCGGCCTGGATGCGCTGGCGAGCCAGCCAGTAAGGCAACCACGCCAGCCCCATGCCGCCGACAGCGGCATCGGCGATGGCATCGAGATCGTCGAGCCGCAGCCGGCCGTTTGGGATGACCTCGAGCGCGGCTTGTCCTTCGCGCGGGAACAGCCAGGGCTGAACGATCATGCCGAGCCGGCGATAGACAATCGCCCGATGATCGGCGAGATCTTCGATCCGCCGTGGTTCGCCGTGAATTTCGAGATAGGAAGGCGCGGCACAGACGACCATGTCCTGGCGTGCAACACGGCGCGCGATCACGCCGGCCTTGTCGTCCAGTTCACCGGCCCGGATGGCGAGGTCGTAGCCATCCTCGGCAAGATCGGCAAAGCGGTCGCTGAGCGAGAGGTCGAGCTCCAGCATCGGATACCGCCGCGCCAGTTGCAGCAATACGGGAGTCACGCAGTGGCGGCCGAAATGCGCAGGCATGGTGACGCGCAATTTTCCGCGCGGTTGCGAGAGCTGGTCGGCGGCGAGTGCATCGGCGGCCTCGGCCTCGGCCAGCACCAGGCGGCACCGCTCATAGTAGGCGCGGCCGAAATCGGTCAGGCTCTGGCGGCGCGTGGTCCGGTTGATAAGACGCACGCCAAGTCTGTCCTCAAGAAACCGGACGTGCTTGCCGACCATCGGTCCAGATAGATCGAGCGCTGAGGCGGCCGCTGCGAACGAGCCGAGATCAACCGCCCTGACGAACACGGCCATGCTTTCAAGCCTATCCATATTCGAAACTCCTGGTTTCTACTGTACAATCTGAATAGCCATTTATCGCCAACAGGCTTCGCACCATAGCTCATTTGGTTCAGATAGTTTGGAGTTGGCCGAATGACCCGTGTAGTCCGCTTTCACCAGCATGGTGGTCCCGAGGCCCTGCGCATCGAGAAGGTCGACCTGCCCCCACCGGGCCAGGGCGAGGTTCAGATCCGCGTCAGGGCATTCGGCCTCAACCGCGCCGAGGCGCTGCTGCGCGCGGGCAGCTATATCGAGACACCCGCCCTCCCCTCCGGGCTCGGGCTGGAAGCGGCAGGCGTCATCGAGGCAATTGGCGAAGGCGTGACAGGGCTGGCGCCCGGTGACGCGGTCAGTGTCGTCCCGCCGCAATCGATGGTCCGCTGGCCGGCCTACGGTGAGCTTGTCACTTTCCCCGCCGGGCTTATCGTCAAACATCCGCCGTCCCTCGACTGGCAAACCGCGGCGGCGGTTTGGATGCAGTACCTCACTGCCTACGGCGCCCTGATCGATATCGCCAGGTTGAACAGTAGAGATGCCGTTGTCATCACCGCGGCCTCGAGCAGCGTCGGACTTGCCGCGATCCAGATCGCCAACAGGGTTGGCGCGACAGCGATCGCCGTGACGCGGACATCCGCAAAGAGACAGGCCCTGCTTGACGCCGGAGCGGCTGAAGTCGTGGTCCTCGCCGACGAAGATCTTGCCATGCGGCTGAGTGGGATCGCTGGGCAGGATGGCGTGCGCGTCGTGCTCGATGCAGTCGGCGGCCCGATCTTCGAACCGCTGACGGCGGCCATGTCGAAGGGCGGCATTCTGATTGAATATGGCGGCCTCAGCAGCGACCCGACACCGTTTCCGTTGCCCGCGGTACTGGGCAAGACGCTGACGTTGCGCGGCTATCTCGTCCACGAGATCACCGGCAATCCGGAGAAGTTGGAGGCTGCCAAGGCGTTCATCCTCGGAGGGCTCGAGGACGGCACGCTGAGGCCGATCATCGACAGAACGTTTCCATTCGACCAGATCGTCGAAGCGCATCGCTATCTCGAATCGAACGAACAATTCGGCAAGATCGTCGTCACGGTTTGAGCGGCAATCATTCTCACCGGCAATATTGCCCCTTGAAGGCGCCGTCCCGCATTCCTAAATCCCGAATGCGGGCCGGGCCCCTCTGACTGTCGCTTCTGGCGACCGTGATGTCGGACCGCTTCAACGGGCCCGTTTCCATTCCTTTCGGTCGAGCGGGCTCATTCCTTTCTGGTTAGGAGCCCCTGATGACATCATCTCTGCTTGGTATGGTTTGCCCCTCCTGCCGCGTCGCCCTCGTGATGAGCGAACGCCAGGGGATCGAGATCGACTACTGTCCGCAGTGCCGCGGCGTCTGGCTTGATCGTGGCGAACTCGACAAGATTATCGAACGTTCCGGCAGGGATGCGTCGCCCGCGCCGCAAGCGCAGCCCGCGCCATTTGCCCAGCCGCAACACAGCCGGGAGCGCGATGACGACTATTCCCGCTCGCATGGCCAACGCTATCCGAAGCGAAAGAAGTCATTCTTCGAAGAGTTGTTCGACTGACCCTTATGACGCCCGCGACCCGGGCCAGCGCCTTGCTGAAATTTTCCGAAACGACATCGATAAGGTTCTATCAGATGATTTCCCGCACAAGCCGATTCGCTACCCTCTTTGCCGGCCTGTTCCTCGCCTTCTCCATGGTCGCGATCGATCATGCCGAGGCGCGGCGCGGCGGCAGCTTCGGCAGTCGAGGCACGCGCACGTTCCAGTCGATGCCGCCGACCAGGACCACGCCGGCGCCGACCGCGCCGGTCGAGCGTTCGATGACACCCAACACCGGCGTGAACAACGCGGCCCGGCGGCCGCGGGCCGGACCGCAGAGGCCCGGCTTCATGAGCGGCTTCGGCGGAACGATGATGCGCGGCCTGCTGCTCGGCGGCCTGATCGGACTGCTCGTGGGCCAGGGTTTCGGCGGCCTCGCCGGCATGTTCGGATTCCTGCTCCAGGCCCTGCTCATCGGTGGCGCGATCATGCTGGCCATCAGGTTCTTCCGGTCGCAGTCCGCGCGTGGCCCCGCGCCCGCGCTCGCCGGCATGGACAATGCCCAGGCTTCGCGGTTTGAGAACCGAGCAACGGCACAGCAGGAGACGGGAACCGCGGGCTCCTTCACCATTCCCGGCTTTGGCGGCGGTTCGGGCGGAGGCTATCAGGCCACCCGGTCCGAGGAGATCACGCTGGCCCAGACCGACCTCGACGCCTTCCAGCAGTTGTTGACCGAGGTCCAGGAAGCATTCGGCCGCGAAGACCATGCCGCATTGCGCCGGTCGGTGACGCCCGAGATGGTGTCCTATCTGTCGGAAGAACTGGCCGACAATGCCCAGAAAGGTCTCAGAAACGAAGTGTCCGATGTCACCCTGCTGCAGGCCGACATCGCGGAAAGCTGGCGCGAGGATGACCGCGACTACGCCACCGCCGCATTGCGTTATGAGTCGCGCGACGTGATGCGCGAACGGGCGAGCGGCAAGGTCGTCGAGGGCGACGAGGGCCATCCCACCGAGACGACCGAGTTGTGGACGTTCACGCGTCAGAACGGCTCGAACTGGAAGCTCTCGGCGATACAGGAGGCTTGAGCCTGGCGAGTTTACTGGCGATCAAGCCACGATCTTGACGGACATCGGCGTGCTGATCTCGATGGCGGAGACAGCACCGCCGGCGCCCTGAAAATAAGGCGCCTTCCGGTTCAGGTTGCCGACAAACACCACACAGGCATTCCAGGCACCGCGCATGATTTGCTCCTGCCGCGCTCGCGCTTCCGCGCGCAAAACCAGCCAAAATTTCGCCTGTCCTCGCTTGCAACATAGCCCCATATGTGAAAATAGTATTTACAAAAGAAGATTGGCAGGGAGGAGACATCGTGCAATCAGGCGCTTCGATTCGTGCTCGAATGATCACCTGGGCGCTCTCGCGAGACCGATGGATTGAGCCATGAACGATTTCGCGCCAACCGTCGGCGTTGCCTCGACGCACCCTGGGAATATGCCTGCCGATCATGCCGCGCTACCGGTTTGGAACGCCGAGAACTGGTTCTACGAAGATTGGCCCGTCGGCCAGAAGATCCGTTCGTTGCGACGCACCATGGCGGAAGGCGACAGCCACCTCTTCAACACGCTGGTGCTCGACATCCACCCTTACGTGCAGGACCAGATGTTCGCCGAGAGCGAAGGCATTTTCGGCAAGAGGCTGATCGCCGGCGCGTTCGTCTTTTCGGCTGGGCTGGGCCTGGTCGCCACCAACTGCGTCAACGCCTTCTCCTACGGCTATGACAAGCTCCGCTTCATAAAGCCCGTCTTCATCGGCGACACGATCTATTCGATCCGTTCCAACCTCGACAAGAAGCCCCGCTATAAGGAGATGGGGCTGATCCGCGCCAGCTACGAGGTGTTCAAGGGCGAAGGCGAGCTGGTGCTCTATTGCGAGCATCTGCAGACGGTGAAGTACCGCAACCCTGCCGATTTCGTCGGCAAGACGGAGAAATAGAGATGCCGGCAGCAGCCGAATTGCCGCTGGCCGGCCTCGTCGTCGTCGACATGAGCCAATTCCTGTCCGGGCCGTACTGCTCGCTCAGGCTGCTCGATCTCGGCGCCCGCGTCATCAAGGTCGAGCGTCCTGACGGAGGGGATCTGTCGCGCCGGCTCTATCTCAGCGACACCGAGATCGGCGGCGATTCGACGATCTTCCATGCCATCAACCGGGCCAAGGAAAGCCTCGCCATCGATTTGAAGAAGGAGGCGGACCTCAAGGTGTTGCGCGGGCTGCTGGCCAAGGCCGATGTGCTGATCCAGAATTTCCGGCCCGGCGTCATCGAACGCCTTGGCCTCGACCACGAGGCCGTCCGCCAGATCAACCCGCGCCTGGTCTATGCCTCGATCAGCGGCTATGGCGAGGAGGGTCCGTGGGTGAAGCGCCCGGGCCAGGATCTTCTGGCGCAATCGCGCTCCGGCGTGATGTGGTTGAATGGCGACGAAGACCAGGGGCCGGTGCCGTTCGGGCTCGCCATCGGCGACATGCTGGCGGGTGCGGCCTGCGCGCAAGGCATCCTGGCAGCACTGGTACGGCGCGGCATCACCGGTCAGGGAAGCCATATCGAGACCAGCCTTCTGGAAGCGCTGGTCGACTTCCAGTTCGAGGTGCTGACCACGCATCTCAATGACGGTCGTCGCCTGCCCAGGCGCTCAAGTTTCCGCAGCGCGCATGCCTATCTCTCCGCGCCTTATGGCGTCTATCCGGCCAAGGACGGATATCTCGCCATCGCCATGACGCCTATCCCCAAGCTCGCCGACCTCTTGTCGCTCAGCGAGTTGGCCCCCTATCGCGACAAGCCAGCATCCTGGTTCACCGCGCGCGACGATATCAAGGCAATCATCGCCCAGAGGATCGCCACCAAGACCATCGACGAATGGCTTGGTATCCTGGAGCCGGCCGATATCTGGTGCGCCAAGGTTTTGAACTGGCCGGAGATGCTGGCAAGCGAAGGTTTCCAGTCGCTCGACATGCTGCAGACGGTGACGCGTGAGGACGACGTCTCGATCCTGACCACCAGTTCGCCGCTCAGGGTTGATGGGATCAGAGCCAAGGTTGACCGCGCGGCGCCGCGCATCGGCGAGCACAGTGCGAAAATCCGCGAGGAGTTCGGCCTGTGAGCACGCGCTTCCTTAAGTCCACACTCAGGGGCATGACCTGGAGCCACCCGCGCGGCTATGATCCGACGGTCGCGTGTTCATCTCTGTGGGAGCAGAAAACCGGCGTTGCGATCGAGTGGGACAAGCGTTCGCTGCAGGATTTCGAATCCTATCCGGTCGAGGAGCTGGCGCGCACCTATGATTTGATCGTCATCGATCACCCGCATGTCGGCCAGATCACCGCGGAGCGCTGTCTTGAGCCGCTCGACGTCACCGGCCGCGAGGCGCAGCGCGCCGCGCTTGCCTCGGGCAGCGTCGGCCAATCCTATCCGAGTTACACCTGGCAGGGCCGGCAATGGGCGTTTCCGATCGACGCGGCGGCGCAGGTGCAGGCCTGGCGGCCGGACGCGCTCGATGCGCCGGCGGCGACGTGGAGCGAGATGCTCGCTGTCGCCCGGCAGGGCCGCGTGTTGCTGCCACTGCGGCCACCGCATTGCCTGATGACATTCTACACGCTGGCCGGCAATCTCGGGCATCCCTGCGCGGCCGATCCGTCGGGCGATCTTATCGACGTCGAGATGGGCTGCGAAGTCTTCGAGACGATGCGAGAGATCGCGGCGCTGGTCGACCCCACCTGCTTCGACATGGACCCTATCGCCGTCTCGGAGCGCATGGCCGAGGCCGGTTCCCGCATTGTCTGCGCGCCGCTGATCTATGGCTATGTCTCTTATGCGGCGTCGGGTTTTCGCGCGAACAGGCTGGCCTTTGCCCATATCCCGGTCATTGGTTCCAATGGCCCGATCGGCTCGGCGCTCGGCGGCACAGGCATTGCGGTCTCGGCCTTTTCCAAGGCGAAAGACGCCGCGATCGACTTCGCCTACTGGATCGCCAGCGGCGATGTCCAGCGCGGCATCTATACCGCCGCCGGCGGCCAGCCGGGCCATGCGGCAGCCTGGGAGGACCGGACGGTCAATGAAGCGACCGGTAATTTCTATCGGGACACGCGCGCGACGCTGGAGGGCGCCTGGGTGCGGCCGCGCCATGACGGCTACATGGCGTTCCAGCAGGCGGCGTCCGACCGCATCAATTCCGGCCTGACCTCCGGCCACCCGGCCGGTCAGGTCGTCGCCGATCTCATCAATCTGTTCCGGGCCAGTACGCAGGCTGCCACCTGAGGGACTGGATCCTTACTTCAACCGCCACAGCTTGCGGGCATTTCCCGACAACAGCTTGTCTCGTTCCGAGACGCTGCAGCCGGCAAGCAGCGCATGTGTCGCCGCCACCCAGGTCGAGAGACCACCACCAAGCGTACAGACCGGCCAGTCGCTGCCCCAGACAACACGGTCCCAGCCAAATGAATTGATGGTGTGTTCGACGTAAGGCCGGAGTGTCTCGACCGTCCAACTGCCGGAGTCCGCATACGCGACCACCCCGGAGACCTTGGCCATGACGTTCGGACGCCGAGCGATCTCGCTCATGTGTTCACGCCAGGGATGCTCTGCGTTGCCCTTGATGTCGGGGACACCGCAATGATCGAGCACGAACTGGACATCGGGAGCCAGATTGGCGAGCGCCATCGCCTTGGGAATCTGGTGCGGCAGCACGACGAGGTCGAAGGTCAGGCCGGTGCCGCCAAGCCGCTTGATGTTGTCACGGAACAATGTCCCTTCCGAAAGATCGTCCGGCACGACGTGGAGCACACGGCGAAAGCCCTTGACGAAGGGATTTGCCCGCTGGCGTTCAAGATAGGCCGGGAAATCCGCCTCCTCGGGACGGCAAGATGCAATCGCCCCGGCGAGCATGCTGCCCGCTTGCCGCGACAGGCCCTCGACACGGGCGGTTTCCGCCTCGATGTCAGCCGGGTCGACATCCACCTCCATATGCAGCACGCACCCGACGCCGACACGCTGGGCCTCAGTGGCGTATTCTTCATAGGAGAAATCGCGGTTCAGTGCCGGCTCGCCGGCAAGCCAGGGATAGCGCAGCACCGAGCGATCGATGAGATGCAAATGGGTATCGATGATCATGACGATGCTCCTCCGCTGGCTTTCTCAGATCATCTCACGGGGGAATTCTTCATTCAAATAAGAATTCATGCCGATGAACCGACGGCCGACCCGGCCAGGTGCGACAGCTTTTCGCAGGTTGCCAGCAACAACTCGATGGTCCGGGTGATATCGGGCGCGGACGGCGCGTTGACCACGGTGATGTAGGGGATCGACAGCGCCGCGATGGCCTTGCCGTCAGAACCGCGCACCGGGGCGGAGAGGTTGAAGACGCCTGCGGTCTGCATGGAAGCCATCATCTCGTAGCCGCGGTCGCGGATCTGGTCGAGACGGGCGAAGAACTCGGCCGGCTGCGCGGTCTTGTCGGTGCTGCGGACATGCTCCGAGATCATCATCTGCCGCTCTTCCGGCGAACGGAAGGCGAGCAGGACGTGGCCTGAACCGGTATCGAACAGGCTAATGTGGGAGCCGACACGGATCGAAATCCCCCAGTAGTTCGGCGCCTCCTGCTGACCGATCACGACAGCGGAACCGCGATCAAAAACAACGAGTTGGTTGGCTTGCTGCGAGGTCTCGGCCAACTCGCGCATCAGCGGCGTCGCATAGGAAACCAGCCGCCGCACCGGCGCGTGCAATTGCGCCAGGCCAAACAGCTTGAGCGTCAGCGAATAGCGGTCGCCGTCCAGTCGCGTGACGTAGCCACGCCGCACCAGCCGGTCCAGCATGCGATAAAATTCATTGGGGCTGCGGTCGAGTTTCTTGGCGATTTCCGCCTGCGTCAGGCCGCCGTCGACGCCAGCCAGCAGTTCGAGGATGTCGAGCCCCTTGTCGAGCGCCGGCGCGCGGTAGCGCTCGTCTTCGCTGTCGTCCATGGCTCGTCCCTCCAGTGAATTCAGCTCTTCATATACGCAGGAACGCGGCTGGCGGAAACAAATTTCGCCTTGACGTATCTATGAATGTTTTGTTTGTATATGAATGTAGAATTTCTTGTCATCAGACGAGTTGCGGTCGCCGCTGAGGCGCACCAAGGGAGGATATCGATGAACAGACTGCTTTCCGGCGTGTCCGCCGGCGCATTGGCACTCGCATTTGGCGCGGGTGCTGCCCTCGCCGGCGACCTGCCCGGCAAGTTCGAAGGCGTGACCGTCGACGTAAAGCTGATCGGCGGCCAGCAATATGAAAAGCTCTACGAGCGCATCCCGGAGTGGGAGAAGGCGACCGGCGCCAAGGTCAACATCCTGACCAAGAAGAACGGCTTCGATATCGACAAGGAATTGAAGTCCGACATCGCCTCGGGCAGCACCAACTGGTGCGTCGGCTGGAACCATTCCTCCTTCGCGCCGCAGTACACCGGCCTCTACACCGATCTCAGCAAGCTCCTGCCAAAGTCGGAGATCGACGGCTTCGTGCCGTCGACGATCAAGGCGGCAACCATCGACGGCAAGCTGGAGATGCTGCCGCGTGCGCAGTTCGACGTTTCGGCGCTCTACTACCAGAAGAGCCTGTACGAAAACGCCGACAACAAGACCAAATTCAAGGCCAAATACGGCTACGACCTGGTGCCACCGGACACCTGGAAGGAAGTCACCGACCAGGCCGAATTCTTCGCCAACCCACCCAATTTCTACGGCACCCAGTTCGCCGGCAAGGAAGAGGCGATCAACGGCCGCTTCTACGAAATGGTCGTCGCCGAGGGTGGCGAATATCTCGACAAGGACGGCAAGCCGGTCTTCAATTCCGAGGCCGGCATCCGGGCGCTCGACTGGTTCGTCAATCTCTACAAGGCCAAGGCCGTGCCGGCCGGAACCACCAACTACCTCTGGGACGATCTCGGCCAGGGCTTTGCTTCGGGCACCGTCGCCATCAATCTGGACTGGCCGGGCTGGGCCGGCTTCTTCAACGACCCGAAGTCGTCGAAGGTCGCCGGCAATGTCGGCGTCAAGGTCGCGCCGAAAGGCTCCGCTGGAGTGCGCACCGGCTGGTCGGGCTTCCATGGTTTCTCGGTGACCGAGAATTGCCCGAACAAGGAGGCCGCCGCGTCGCTCGTATGGTGGCTGACAAACGAGGACAGCCAGAAGCTCGAGGCCGCCGCCGGCCCGCTGCCAACGCGCACCGCGGTCTGGGATTGGGACCTGCAGCAGGCCGCGAACGATCCTTACAAGAAGGAGGTTCTGTCGGCTTTCCAGGAAGAAGCCAAGCACGCCTTTGCCGTGCCGCAGACGCCTGAGTGGATCGAGATCTCGAACACCGTCTATCCCGAGCTGCAGGCAGCTATCCTCGGCGACAAGACCTCCAAGCAGGCACTGGATGAAGCCGCCGCCAAGGCGACGCAGATCCTGCAGGACGCCGGCAAACTCTAGGCATTGTTCCCAAGACCGCCTCCCCCATTGTCAATGGGGGAGGCGATCGCGTCTTGCCGGTGCTGTCCATTCACCGGTCAGGCCCCAAAATTGCATGCCAGATACCAAAGGACCCCGATGAAGGGCTTCAAGCCATCCGCACCATTCCTGCTGCTGCTTCCGGCGTTCATCGTGCTGGCGGCGGTCGTGGTGGTGCCGTTGCTTCTCTCGCTCTATTCCAGCTTCACGCCCTTCCGGCTGACCAAGCCCGAGACGTTTTTCGTCTTCATCGGCTTGCGGAACTATCTTTCGATCCTGGCCAATATGGATTTCTGGTGGGCGTTCGGGCGCACGGTTCTGCTGCTGACGATCGCGCTCAATCTTGAAATGCTGCTTGGCCTCGGCCTCGCCATGCTGGTCGAGAAGGCGACACGCGGCCAGCGCATCCTGCGCACGCTGATGATGTTTCCGATGATGTTCTCGCCGATCCTCGTCGGCTTTCAGTTCAAGTTCATGTTCAACGACAATATCGGCCTGGTGAACAACGCGCTGCAGTCGCTCGGCATCACCAGCGACGCCGTCCCGTGGCTGATCGAGGGCCATCTCGCCTTCATCGCCATTTCAGTCGCCGAGATCTGGTCGTCGACGGCGATCTTCGCCATCCTGATCCTGGCGGGGCTGCTCGCCATGCCCAAGGAACCAATCGAGGCGGCTCGCGTCGATGGCTGCACGCCGTGGCAGACCTTCCGCTATGTGACGTGGCCGTTCGTCATGCCCTTCGCCTACATCGCCATGACCATTCGCTCGCTCGACGTGGCGCGCGCCTATGACATCGTCAAGATCATGACCGATGGCGGGCCGGCCGGCCGCACCGAACTGCTTTGGACGCTGGTGGCGCGCACCGCCTATAGCGACGGACGCATGGGAATGGCCAACGCCATGGCCTATTTCTCGATCCTGCTGTCGATCGCCTTCACCGTCTACTTCTTCAACAAGCTCGCCGCGGCGCGCACGCAGATCGGTGCGGAGTGGTGAAGGGGCGGGGTGGTGAAGATGGATGAGAATTCTTCCGCCCGCCTCAAGCGCCGGCTGCTTGATATCGTCTATCGCATCGGCCTGTTCGTGGCGATGCTGACGATCTGCCTGCCCGGCCTCTGGATCGTGCTGTCGTCGCTGCGGCCGACGGTCGAGATCATGGCCAAGCCGCCTGTGTGGATCCCGCAGGACATTTCGTTCGATGCCTATGTCGCGATGTTCTCGGGCATCGGCAAGGGCGGCATCCCTGTCATCGAGTATTTCCGCAACTCGCTGATCATCTCGGTGACCTCGACGGTTATCGCGGTCGCCATCGGCATGGCCGGTGGCTATGCCTTCGCGCGCTATCGCTTCCGCGGCAAGTCGAGCGTCTTCCTCGGCCTGATGCTGACGCGCACGGTGCCGGGCATCGCGCTGTCGCTGCCACTGTTCTTCCTCTATGTGCGGCTCGGCATCATCGACACGCATTTCGGGCTGATCCTCGCCTATGTCGCACTCAATGTGCCTTTCACCATCTGGCTGATCGACGGCTTCTTCCGCCAGGTGCCGAAGGACCTCGCGGAAGCAGCGCAGATCGATGGCTGCACGCGCTGGCAGGCCTTCTGGCAGGTCGAGTTTCCGCTCGCCGGACCGGGCATTGCGTCGGCGGCGATCTTCGCCTTCCTGACCTGCTGGAACGAGTTCGCGCTGGCTTCCCAACTAACCCGCTCGGTCAGCGCCAAGACGCTGCCGGTCGGCCTGCTCGACTACACGGCCGAGTTCACCATCGACTGGCGCGGCATGTGCGCGCTCGCCGTTGTGATGATCATCCCGGCGCTCACCCTCACTTTCATCGTCCAGAAACACCTTGTCGGCGGCCTGACCTCCGGCGCGGTGAAAGGCTGATCCAATGGCAACGGTTTCCCTCAAAAAGCTGACCAAGCGCTACGGCAATATCCAGATCGTGCATGGCATCGACCTCGACATCACCGACCGCGAATTCATCGCGCTGGTCGGCCCGTCAGGCTGCGGCAAGTCGACGACGTTGCGCATGATCGCCGGGCTGGAAGAGATCAGCGCCGGCTCGATCGAGATCGGCGGGCGCGTCGTCAACGACCTGCCGCCGCGCTCGCGCAACATCTCGATGGTGTTCCAGTCCTATGCGCTCTACCCGCATATGACGGTGCGCGAGAACCTCGGCTTCTCCCTGAAGATCGCCGGCGCCGCCAAGGAGGATCTGGACCGCCGCGTCGCCGAGGCTTCCGCCATCCTCGGGCTCGATACTTTGCTCGACCGCCGCCCGTCGCAACTCTCCGGCGGACAACGCCAGCGCGTCGCCATGGGCCGCGCCATCGTGCGCGACCCCGATGTCTTCCTGTTCGACGAGCCGCTTTCCAATCTCGATGCCAAGCTTCGCACGCAGATGCGCACCGAGATCAAGAAGCTGCATGCCAAGGTCCAATCGACGGTGATCTACGTCACCCACGACCAGGTCGAGGCGATGACGCTTGCCGACCGCATCGTCATCATGCGCGACGGCTACATCGAACAGGTCGGCACGCCGGACGAGGTTTTCCGGCGCCCGGCGACACGCTTCGTCGCCGGCTTCATCGGCTCGCCGCCTATGAACCTGCATGAGGCCACGATAGACGACGGCCAGCTGGCTTTCGCCAGCGGCGCCAAGCTGCCGCTGCCCAGCCAGTTCAAGGCCAATGTCGCCATCGGCGACAAGGTCGTGTTCGGGCTGCGACCCGACGACATCTACCCGACCGGCCATGGCATCAGTTCGGGAAGTTCCGCCGACGTGCACCAGATCGAATTGCCGATCACCGTCACCGAACCGCTCGGCAACGAGACGCTGGTGTTCGTCGAGTTCAACGGCAGCGATTGGGTCTCGCGCATGCTGAACCCCCGCCCGCTGCGATCCGGCGAGCGCGTCGCCATGAGCCTCGACCTGTCGCAGGCGCATCTGTTTGCCACCGAGACCGGAAAGACATTGCGGAGCTGACTGACATGGCAAGGATCGAGAAAATCGAACTGCGGATGGTGGACCTTGTACCAAAGGTCAAGCGCACAGACGCCATCCAGAGCTTCGTCAGCCAGGAAACGCCTATCGTGACGGTCACCGACTCCGACGGCGCGATCGGCACCGGTTACAGCTACACGATCGGCACCGGCGGTTCGTCGGTGATGCGGCTCTTGTCCGACCACCTGGTGCCGCGCCTGATCGGCCGCGATCCTGATATGATCGAGGCGATCTGGCACGATCTCGAATTCGCCACCCACGCCACCACGATCGGTGCGATCACCGCGATCGCCATCGCGGCAATCGACATCGCACTATGGGACCTCAGGGCGAAGAAACAGAACCTGCCGTTATGGAAGCTCGCCGGTGGCGCCAAGGACCGCTGCCCGCTCTACACGACCGAAGGCGGCTGGCTGCATATCGATACGCAGGCGCTGGTCGACGATGCGCTGGCCGCCAAGGCGAAGGGATTTCGTGGCTCGAAGGTGAAGATCGGCAGGCCGCACGGGTCTGAGGATCTCGCGCGCCTGTCGGCGGTGCGAAAGGCGGTCGGCGACGGCTACGAGATCATGACCGACGCCAATCAGAGCTTCTCGGTGGACGAGGCGATCCGGCGTGCGGCGAGGTTGCGCGAACTCGATCTCGCATGGATCGAGGAGCCGCTGCCGGCCGACGACATCGACGGACATATTAGGTTGTCGAGCTCGACGCCGACGCCGATCGCGGTTGGCGAATCGCTCTATTCCATGCGCCATTTCCGCGAATACATGCAGAAAGGCGCCTGCTCGGTCGTGCAGGTCGATGTCGGCCGCATCGGCGGCATCACCCCCTGGCTCAAGATCGCCCATGCGGCGGAGGCCTTCGACATTCCGGTTTGCCCGCATTTCCTGATGGAATTACATGTCAGCCTGACCTGTGCTGTTCAGAACGGCAGGTATGTCGAGTACATTCCGCAACTCGACCAGTTGACCGGCAGGCACATGCGCATCGAGGATGGGCATGCGCTGGCGCCCGACGAGCCCGGTATCGGCATCGATTGGGACTGGGACGCGGTCAAGGCCATGAACATAGCCGAATTCACCACGGCGATCACGAAATAGGGGAACGAACATGCAGCGGATGGGAATGGTTCTGGGGCTGAAGCCGGAAAAGGTCGAGGAATATGTCCGCCTCCATGCCGCTGTCTGGCCGGATGTGCTGACCATGATCTCGGCCTGCAACATCAAGAATTATTCGATCTACCTGAAGCGACCGGAGAACCTGTTGTTTTCCTATTACGAATATCACGGCACCGACTACGCGGCCGATATGGCCAAGATGGCGGCCGACCCGAAGACGCAGGAATGGTGGTCCGTCTGCATGCCCTGCCAAGAGCCGCTTGCAACCCGCAAGGAAGGTGAGTGGTGGGCTTCGATGGACGAAGTCTTCCATCATGACTGAGGCCGGTTTCGACCCCGCCTCGCTCATCCAGTCCTGGCCAAAACCCTCAAAACCCCGGCCGATCGTCACCTTCGGTGCCGGATCTATCGTCGGCGACGCGCATTTTCCGGCCTACCGGAAGGCGGCATTTCCGATCGCAGGCCTTTACGATCCGGACCAGGCCAAGGCGCAGGCCCTGGCCGATAGATGGAGCGTGACGGCGTTCCGCTCGGTGGAAGAGGCCGCTGACGTGAAGGACGCGATCTTCGATCTGGCAACACCACCGGGGCGGCATGCCGAGATCCTGAAGGTCCTGCCCGACGGTGCGTTCGCGCTGATCCAGAAGCCGATGGGCAACTATCTCGGCGAGGCAACCGAAATCCTCGAGATATGTCGCGCCAAGAACCTCAAAGCGGCCGTGAATTTCCAGTTGCGCTTCGCGCCGATGATGCTGGCGCTGAAGGACGCGATCGCCAAGGGCTGGCTCGGCGAGGTCGTCGACTTCGACGCCTGGCTGGCGCTGGCGACGCCGTGGCAATTGTGGGAATTCCTGCTCAAGGCGCCGCGCGTCGAGATCGCCATGCATTCGATCCATTATCTCGACCTGATCCGGCAATTGCTCGGCGACCCCAGGGGCGTCCACGCCAAGACACTCGGCCATCCCAACCACAAGGTGGCGCAGACGCGCACCAGCGCCATTCTCGACTATGGCGACACGGTGCGTTGCGCGCTGTCGATCAACCACGACCACAAGTTCGGGCGCCGGCATCAGGCCTGCGAGTTCCGCATCTGCGGCACCGAGGGGGCTGCCTATCTGAAGCTCGGCCTCAATCTCGACTATCCCCGTGGCGAGCCGGACATTCTGGAGATCTATCCGAAAGGCGGGACCGATTGGATAGCCGTGCCTTTGACCGGCGAATGGTTTCCCGACGCCTTTGTCGGGCGCATGGCCAATGTCCAGCGCTTTGCTTGCGGAGAGGACGACAAGCTGGTCAGTTCGGTCGAGGACGCCTGGACCACCATGGCGCTGGTGGAAGCCGCCTATAAATCGAGCGCGGCGCCGGCGACGCCGCTGGCCGAAAAGCCGTAAGGCAGGACATGGAACAGATCACCTATTTCGAAGACTACGAGATCGGCTCAACGCGGCTGACCAGCGGCCGCACGATCACCGAGACCGACTTCATCGTTCATGCCGGACACACCGGCGATTTCTTCCCGCACCACATGGACGCCGAGTTCATGAAGACGACGCCGTTCGGCCAGCGCATCGCGCATGGCACGCTGGTGTTCTCGGTCGGCATCGGGCTGACGGCGAACGTGGTCAACCCTGTCGCCTTTTCCTATGGCTATGACCGGCTGCGCTTCATCAAGCCGGTGTTCATCGGCGACACGATCCGCACGCGCACCACCATCGCGGCCAAGGAGGACGACCCCAAGCGGCCCACCTCGGGACGGGTGATCGAGCGCTGCGAGGTGATCAACCAGCGTGGCGAGGTGGTGCTGGCGGCCGACCACATCTACATCGTCGAACGCACGCCGGCGCAGGGCTGAAACTCCGCGCAATTCCGCGAACCGGTGGCAGGCGGTGATTCGCTCCAGACCAAGCAGCAGCGAACCGGTCCGCTGGCAGCGGCGTCCCGGCATGGTCCGGACGGGGAAATCACATCAGTCAATCGACCTTCACGGCGACCACCGCGGCGCAGTCGCCAGCCTTGACCAGGCCAGGAAAATGCCGCGCCGCCAGCATGCCCGACATTTTCGCCTGGATATCTTGCGGAGCAACGCCGGTGCGGCCGGTGGAATGGATACGCGCCAGAACCACGCCCGCTTCGACGGGCTCGCCGAGATCGACCATGGTTTCGATCATGCCGTCGTCCTCGGCGAAGCAAAAGCAATCTCCCGAGGGCATGTCCAGCCACTGGGTTTTGCCGGTCTCGACCGCCCCGGCGACGATACCGGCATGACGCAACACGTTGAGGATGCCGCGCCGGGCGATCCGCACCGTCTCGGCTCGCGAAGTGCCGCCGCCGCCGAGCTCGGTGGTGACGAAGACCTTGCCCATTTCTTCGGCCGCCGTGTCATACATGCCGATTGCGTCGATCTCGGTCATGCGCATCGAGAACGGTGCCGAGAATGCCGCCACCGCGGCAAAGGCTTTCTGCTCCAGCGCCTTGTCGGGCAAGGTATGGGCGGCGCAGAACGGCACGAAATCCAGCGTTTTGCCACCGGAATGGAAGTCGAAGACGATGTCGGCGCGGGGAAGCAGCTCGCGTTGGAAATAATCGGCGATCTTCTGCGTCACCGTGCCGTCGGGCCGGCCGGGAAAGCTGCGGTTCATGTTGCCCTTGTCGATCGGCGAGGTGCGCGTGCCGGCCCGAAAGGCCGGATAGTTCATCGCCGGCACGATGATCACCGTGCCGCTGACCTGGTCGGGATCGAGCGTCCTGGCAAGTTCGTAGAGCGCCAGCGGCCCTTCATACTCGTCGCCATGATTGCCGCCGGTCAGCAGCGCCGTCGGCCCCTTGCCGTTGCGGATGACGCAGATCGGGATCATCACCGAGCCCCAGGCCGAGTCGTCGCGGCTATGGGGCAGGCGCAGGAATCCATGCTGGACGCCGCCGCGATCGAAATCGACGGTCGGCGCAATCGGCGACGGGCGAAGACTGGACATCGGGCTCAATCCTTCACCACCAGCTTGCGCGGCACATTGGCCAGGCACTCCACACCGGCTTCGGTGATCAGGATGGACTCGGTGATCTCCAGTCCCATTGTCTCCAGCCAGAGGCCGGTCATGAAATGGAAAGTCATGCCGGGCTTGAGCTCGGTGCGATCGCCGGGACGCAGGCTCATCGTGCGTTCGCCCCAGTCCGGCGGATAGGAAATACCGATCGGATAACCAGTGCGGTTGTCCTTGACGATGCCGTATTTCTTCAGGACGGCAAAAAAGGCGTTGGCGATATCCTCGCATGTGTTGCCCGGCCTGGCGGCGGCAAGACCTGCTTCCATGCCTTCCAGCGTCGCCTTCTCGGCATCAAGGAATTCCTGCGTCGGTTTGCCGAGAAAGACGGTGCGCGACAGCGGGCAATGGTATCTGTTGTAGCAGCCGGCGATCTCGAAGAACGTGCCCTCGCCCCGCTTCATCGGTTTGTCGTCCCAGGTCAGATGCGGCGCCGAGGCGTCCGCGCCCGACGGCAGCAGCGGAACGATCGCGGGATAATCGCCGCCGATGCCGTCGACGCCGCGCGTGCCGGCATCGTAGATCTCGGCGACCAGATCGCATTTGCGCATGCCGACTTCGATCTTGTCGACGATACGCTGGTGCATCGCCTCGACGATGCGGGCGGCCTTGCGCATATAGTCGATTTCGGTCGGGCTCTTCACCGCGCGCTGCCAGTTGACCAGCGCGGTGGCATCGACGAAACGGGCGTTGGGCAGATGCTGCTGCAAAGAGGCGAAGGCGGCGGCGGAGAACCAGTAATTGTCCATCTCGACGCCGACGGTGAGCTTGCCCCAGCCGCGATCGGTCAGCACGCTGGACAGGAAGTCCATCGGATGGCGCTCGGTCGACTGCACATAATGATCGGCGTAGCCGACGATGTTGTCATGGGCGAGATAGGCGGTACGCTTGGCGCCGTTGGCGTCCTGGCCACGGCCATACCAGACCGGCTCGCCCCTCGGCGGCACGATGACCGCCTGATGGACGTAAAACGACCAGCCATCATAGCCGGTCAGCCAGGCCATGTTGGAGGGATCGCTGACGATCAAAAGATCGACGCCCTTCGCCTCCATGGCTCTCCGCGTCTTGGCGAGGCGTTCCGCATATTCGCTTCGCGAGAATTTCAGGTTCGGCTGCATAGTGTTGGTCCTCGTTTTTTGGGGCTGGAGCCCGTTTCAACTTTGTTGAATCCGGCTCCAGGTAATTCTTTTTTGTCGGAGCATGATCTGCCGGGAAAACCGGTCGCCACTTTTTCCGGATCATGCTCCTGCGGCCGGGATCAGCTTTCAAAGACCGTTCCGGCTTTCGCGGCCAGCGCACGGTCGCGGGCGAACGTGGCGATCGCCGTATCCTGCACGCCGGTGCCGGTAAGATCGGCGATGGTGATGTCGCTGGCCGAGCGCCGGCCATGCTTCGCGCCGGCGATGATCTGGCCGAGCTCGGTCACATCCGTGTCAGCGGCCATCACGCCTGCCGCGATGGCATGGTGCAATTCACCCAGCCGCCGCGTCTGCTTCGCGCTGTCGGCGACATAGAGATCAGCCATGCGCAGGATCGCCGGCGCGATCTCGTTCTTGTGCTCGGCGTCGGAACCCATGGCGGTGATATGCTGGCCGGCCGAGACAAACCCGGCTTTGATCAGCGGTTCGGTCGACGGCGTGGTGGTGACGACGATGTCGGCGCCGGCAACGGCGTTGGCCGCATCGGGTTCGGCACGCACGTCGATGCCGAGCCTTTCGCGCAAGGTAGCCGCGGCGGTCTCCGCCTTGGCGGCATCGCGCGCCCAGATGCGCGCCTGCCTGATCGGCCGCACCAGCATCAGCGCTTCCAGTTGCAGCCCTGCCTGGACCCCAGCGCCGAAGATCGCGGCGACGGATGAGTCCGGCCGTGACAGGTGTTTGGCCGCGACTGCTCCCGCAGCAGCGGTACGGACATCGGTGAGATAGCCGTTGTCGAGCAGCAAGGCTTCGACCAGGCCGGTTCTGGCTGACAAAAGCACCATCATGCCGTTTACGCTGGGCAGGCCGAGCTTGGGATTGTCGAAGAAGCCGGGGCTGACCTTGATGGCGAAGCCATCAATACCAGGCACATAGGCGGTCTTCACATCAACCTCGCCACGATGCTGCGGAATATCGAGCCGCAGGATCGGCGGCATCGCCACGGGCAGCGTGGCAAGCGCGCGAAAGGCATTCTCGACACAGGCGACGGCATCGAGATCGAGTGTCACGATTGCTCGCAGTTCAGCTTCGGTGAGGATAGTCATCCTGCTCATGCGGCGCGCTCCGAAATCGATGGTATCTCCCCGCAGACGATCTTCCTGTGCAGTTCCATGTCGATGTTGCGGCCGGAAAGCAGAACCACCACTGGCCCCTCCGCCTTGACCTTGCCAGCGAGCAGCGCCGCGATGCCTACCGCACCTGCTCCTTCGACGATCTCGCGTTCCTGTTCATAGCCATGGCGAACGCCGGCGGCGATCTCGTCCTCACTGAGCAGGACGACATCATCGAGCAGGTCGCGGCACATGGCGAAGGTCAGCCGGTTGTCGAGGCCGATGCCGCCACCGAGCGAATCCGCCAGCGTCGGCAGTTCCTCGACCAGCACGGGGTGGCCGGCATCGAGGCTCGCCTTCATCGCGGCGCCGCGCGCCATCGAGATGCCGACGACTTTTGTCCCGGGACGAACGCCCTTGATGGCGGCGGCGACACCGGAAGCCAAGCCACCTCCGGAGAGTTGCACCAGCACCAGAGCGGCATCCGGGACCTGCTCCATCATCTCCAGCCCGAGCGTGCCTTGCCCGGCGATGATCGCGGGATGGTCGAAGGGTGGCAGCATCACCAGCCCCTCCTCCGCCACCAGCCGCTCGACCTCCTGCTGGGCATCGTCCTGGCTGTTGCCGACAATACGGATTTCCGCGCCGAGGCGGCGGATTTCGTCGAGCTTATTCTGGGGTACCAAACGCGACATGCAGATAACCGCGCGCATACGCTCGAGCTTTGCCGCATGGGCGAGCGCGCGGCCATGATTGCCGGTCGATGCCGCGACGACGCCGCGCGCCTTCTCCTCGGCATCCAGCGAAGCGACGGCGTTCGAAGCGCCGCGCAATTTGAAGCTGCCGGTGGTCTGGCGGTGCTCGAGCTTGAGATGAACCGGCACGCCCAGCCGTTCGGAGAGACTCGCCGAAAGCACGATCGAAGTGCGCTCGACCTTGCCTGCAATTCGCTCACGTGCGGCGCGGATATCGCCAAGGGTTACTGTTGCCATGATCGTCAGTCGCGCGGCAGGGGCAGCGTCATCAGACGGCCGAATTCGGGATGGGCTGTCTCGTCGCTGCAAAGGCGCAGACAGTTCCAGGCGGTCGCCTGGTTGCTGGTCACCACCGGGCGGCCGATCGCCTCTTCCATGCCGGTGACCGCGAGTGCACCGCGCAGTGCCGTGCAGGACACGAACAGCGCATCGGCCTGCGGGTGCATCGCCTGGCGCGCGAGATCGACAAGCGCTGCCGGAGCAATGCGCGCCATCTCGCGATCGTCCTCGAAGCCAAGGCAGGTAAAGCTTAGGATTTCGAAGCCACGTCCGGCGAAATAGGTCGCCATCGGCCGGGAGGTTTCCATGGTATAGGGCGTGAGGATGCTGATCCTGCGCACGCCGAACGTGTTCAGCCCGCGCACACCGGCCATTGTTGGCGTGACGACGGGCACGCCTGGCTTGGCGGCCTGGATCGCAGCCTCGACCTCTCCATCGCCAATCACCACCGAGGCCGACGTGCAGGAATAGCAGATGGCGTCGAGCGGCTCGTCCGGCAGGATCAAGGCCGCGCCCGCCGTCAGCGCCGGCTGCATCTTGCGCAGGTTCTCAGGCGTCGTCGGATTGGCATAGGGGATGCGCGCGACATAGACGCCGATCCGTTCGCTCGCCACCATGCGGCGAAAATCCGGCTCGGTCGTATGGTCGGTGGCCAGGATGATGAGGCCGACGCGCCGCTCCAGCGGACGCTCATCGAGCGCTGGCCGGTTGGGCACAAGCTTGATCTCGGGCAAGGGCTTCATCTTTTATCTTTCGATCTTGCCATAGCGGCGTTCCAGCCAGCGCAGCAGCACGACCGAAATCAGGCTGATGGCGAGGAAGAAGGCACCGACCAACGTGATCGGCTCGAGGTAGCGATAATAGGTGTTGGCGACGCTTTTTGCCTGGTTCATCAGTTCCAGAACGGTGATCGCCGAGAGCAGCGGCGTCTCCTTGAACATGGCGATGAAGTAGTTGGCCAATGCCGGGATCATCGGCGGAATGGCCTGCGGGATGATAATATGCGTCCAGGTCTGCCGGGCGCTGAGATTGCAGGCCTTGGCGGCTTCCCACTGGCCACGCGGCACATTGTCGATGCCGGCGCGGTAGACCTCCGCCGTGTAGGTGCCGTAGTGCAGGCCGAGCCCGATGACGCCGGCGACCAGGGGCGGCAGCAGGATGCCGATGTCGGGCAGCACATAGAAGATGAAATAGAGCTGCACCAGGAGCGGTGTGCCGCGGATGAATTCGGCCACCCAACCGACGGTACGCGCCACCGCTTTGTTGGGCGAGCGGCGCGCCAGCGCGATGCCCAAGCCGACGATCGCCGCTAGCACCGAGCCGAGCAGCGTCGCCAGGATGGTGATCTTCACCCCCTGGATCAGGGTCGGCAGGATCTGCCGGACAAAATCCCAATCCCAATCCATCAGCGAACGCAATTCATCAGGAATGCTCCGGCCATCAGACCCGCACCCCGTCGAGGCCGCGCGCCATGCGGCGTTCCAGCGAGCGCACACCCCACGAGATGAGCAGCGCGAGGATGAAATAGATGAGAAGAATGGTGGTGAACGGCACCATGGTGTTGCCCGTCTGGGCGCGCACCACCTGTGCCTGGAAAGTGAGGTCGGCAAGCGAGATCAGCGAGACGACCGATGTCGCCTTGAGCAGCTCGATGGCATTGTTGCCGAAGGTCGGCAGCATCACCAGAAACGCCTGCGGCAGGATGACGTGGCGCATGCCTTGCCAGCGGCCCAGATTGAGCGCGATGCAGGCCTCATGCTGTTCGCGGCCGATCGATTGCACGGCGCCGCGCACCACCTCCGCGGCATAGGCTCCGACATTCAAGCCCAGCGCCAATACGCCGGCCTGCAACGGGGTCAGCTCGAAACCCAGCAGGGGCAACACGAAATAGGCGAAGAACAGCTGCACGAAGATCGATGTGCCGCGGAAGAATTCGATATAGGCCGTCGCCAGGGCCCGCAGCGCGAAGAAGCGCGACAGGCGCCCCAAGCCGGCGAGAAAGGCCATGATCAGGGCCAGCACGGACCCCATCAGCGTCAGCTCGATGGTGACAAGCGCTCCCTGCAATATCAGGCCGAAATAGCCGGACCACTGGGTCATTGAGATTCCAACGTTTGTAGTACTAGGGTCCTTCTTCCCGTTTACGGGGAGAAGATTGCCGGCAGGCAAATGAGGGGCAGCGCCAGTTCGGCAAACGGGGCGCCGCCCCTCATCCGGCCCTTCGGGCCACCTTCTCCCCGTGAACGGGGAGAAGGCAAGAAAAGCGCGCGCTACTTCGCCGAGCAGAGCTTGTCGCGCGTGGTCGACATTGCCGCCGCCGCCGAGAAGCCGTAGGGCTCGATGATCTTGGCGAACTCGCCCGACTTCTTCATCTTGGCCAGTTCGACATCATAGGCATCACGCAGAGCCTCGTCGCCCTTCTTGAAGGCGGCGCCGTCGCAATAGACCGGCGCGCCCTGCACCGGAGCGATGACTTCGAGGTTCGGATCGGCGGCCTTCTTCATGAGATCATTGATCGACAGCACAGGCAGCGAATAGGCGTCGATGCGGCCGTCCTGCACCATCTTCAGGCCGCTCTGGCCGTCCGGCACGACGATGACGCGCTCGCGCGGCACGCCGGCGTTGAGCGCCAGCTTCTCCTCGGTGCCGCCGCCGGGCGCGCCGATGGTGGCGGACGTGTCCTTGGCGACATCCTCATAGCTCTTGAAGCCTTTCGGATTGCCCTTCTTCACCAGCATCGCCTCGGCGTCGCACAGCACCGGCTCGGAATAGGCGACCGCCGCGCAGCGCTCCGGCTTCATGAACAGGCCGGCGGTGACGACGTCGAAGCGGCCGGCCTGCAGGCCGGGGATCATGGCGCCATACTCAGAGATCGAGGCGACGATATCGGCCACTCCGAGACGTTTGAAGATCTCTCGCGCCACGTCGGGCGCGGCGCCAGACACCTTGCCGTCGGCCGCGACCGCCGTGTAGGGCGGCTCGTTGGCGATGGCGACGCGTGCGAACCCTTGCGCCTTGAGTTGTTCGAGCTTCTTGTCCGCGGCCGAGCCCACGCTTGATGTCGCAAGCACCGCCGTCAGTGCGAGGCCAGCGATGCCGGCCAGAATGCCAAGTTTCTTCATTGTTCCCAACTCCTTGTTCTTGTCTTGGTTTGCGTGATTTCAAGACGGCTTGGCCGCCTTTGGCATGCGGTCAGACACGGTGTCCGGCCGCGATGATCTTCTTCAGGAAGCCTTGCGTGCGTTCCTGCTTGGGATTGCGGAAAATCTCGTCTGGCTTGCCTTCCTCGACTATGCGGCCGCGATCGAAGAACAGCACCCGGTCGGCGAAGTCGTGGGCGAAACCCATCTCGTGCGTGACAAGCAGCATGGTCATGTCGGTTTCGGCGCAGAGCCGCCACAAGACGTTGAGCACTTCCTCGACCAGTTCCGGGTCGAGCGCCGACGTCACCTCGTCGAACAGCATGATCTTCGGCTGCAAAGCGAGCGCGCGGGCGATCGCCACGCGCTGCTTCTGGCCGCCGGACAATTGGGCCGGCATCGCCTTCGCCTTATCGGCCATGCCGACCATCTCGAGCAGTTCCATCGCCCGCTTCTCGGCAGCGGCGCGCGGCGTTCCCTTGGTCAGCATCGGCGCCAACGTCACATTGTCGATGACGCTCTTGTGCGGAAACAGGTTGAACAGCTGGAAGACCATGCCGGTCTTCTGGCGCATCCGCGCCAGGTGGCGCTCGTCGGCCGGCAACAGCTGGCCGTTGCGCTCCATATGGTAGAGCTGCTCGCCGTCGATCTGGATGTGACCGCCATCGATGCGCTCCAGCGTCATCAGGATGCGCAGGATCGTCGTCTTGCCCGAGCCGGAGGGGCCGATCAGCGCCAGCTTCTCGCGCGGCATGACCTGCATCGAGAGGCCGTCCAGGACCTTGAAGCTGCCAAAGCTCTTCGAGATGCTGTCGACCTTGATGATGGGTGCGGATGCGGACAAATGAATTTCCCCGTGCTGGAGAAGGCTGGTGCCCTTAACGATGCGGAACGTGCCAAATCATGTCAATTGGGAAAATAATATCATGACAATTATTCCGATTGCGCACATTTTCCAGTCAAGCACAGCCGGCTTTTTGGGCAGGCTTAGATTGCGAGCAGCAAATGCTCGGGATCGCCAAGCAAGAGTTTGGTGACAACGCCGAGACCGGCCCGCAGTTCCCCCTCGGTGGTCGAACCCAGAGAGATGCGTACCGCCGGATGCCAGGGCGCATCCGAAATGCGGAAGGAGGTGCCCGGTGCAATGGCCACGCCTTGCAATCGGGCCTGGGCGACAAAGCTCTCCTCGGAGCGGTCGGCCGGCAGTTGCAGCCAGATATGCAATCCGTCGCGGCGGGCACGGTAGTCGACGCCTGAGAGTACCTCGCCAGCGATATCCTGCCGGCGATGCAACGCCGCGCGCTGCCAGCGCACCAGTTCTATCGCGGTGCCGTCGGTCACCCATTTGGTGGCGATCTCGGCCACCATTGGTGTCGCCATCCAGTTCGAGACAAGATGCCGGTTGGCGACGGCCGCAACGTAACGATCGGGCGCGGCGAGATAACCGATGCGCAGGCCGGGCACGGTGATCTTGGTGAAGGAGGTGACGTAGAGCGTCCGCTCCGGCGCGAAAGCGGCGACCGGCGGCGGTCGATCCTCGACCAGCGGACCCAGCACATCGTTCTCGATAATTGCGATGTCGTGCTTGCGCGCCACCGCCGCGATCTGCTCGCGGCGCGCCGCATCCATGAGCGTTGCCGTGGGATTTATGACGGAAGGCTGGACGAACACGGCGCGGATGTCGGAAAGCCGGCAGGCCTCGTCCAGCGCTTCCGGAATCAAGCCATTGCCGTCAATCGGCAGGCCTTCGAGATTGAAGCCGAGATAACGGGCGAGCGGCACCAGCGTGTGATGGCCGATCGCCTCGGTGGCGACGGTGGAGCCCGGCGGCGCCACGCTCATCAGCGCCACCGTCATGCCGGCGGTGGCGCCATTGGTCAGGCTGATGTTCTGCGGGGAGACATCGAGGCCGCACAGTTTCAGCCACTCGACCGCCACGGCGCGATGGCGCGGGAATACCATGTTGGGCCGGAACGACAGTACCGAACTCGACGGCAGGTTTTCGGCGAGCCAGCCCAGCGCCTGCTTCATGCGCTCCAGGTGCATCGGCTCGCAGACCGGTTTCAGAATCGACAGGTCGATGACCTCGCCGAGGCGCTCGGGCAGATAAGGCGGCTCCGGTTCGCGGCGTTGCGTCTGGACGAAGCTGCCACGGCCGATCTCGCCCGAAATCAGGCCACGCCGGATCAATTCCTCGTAGGCGCGGCTCACGGTCTGCACTGACAGCTTGAGATCGTCCGCCAGCCTGCGATGCGTCGGCAGCCGCGCGCCATTGGCAAGGCGTCCGTCATGGATGGCGCGCGCGAACTGATCGGCCAACGATTGATAGGCTGGCCGCCGGATGAGCGTGGGATCGGGTTGCCACAATGTCATGACTTATTAGAGATCGAAATCAGTGCAATTGACAATCGAAATAATGCGCCGTCATGGTACGATCGACGAAAAAGTGAGCGCTGATGACTGCTGCGAAACTCGACGCGATCGACCTTAAAATACTCGACGCCATCCAGCGTGACGGACGTATCACCAAGCTGGCGCTGGCCGAGCAGGTCGGGCTGTCGCCAACACCGTGCTGGATGCGGCTGCGCAAGCTCGAAAAAGCCGGCATCGTTTCGGGCTATCATGCCCGGATCGCCATGCGCGTCGTGGCGCCGGTCGCCACGGTGCTGATGGAGGTCACGCTGGCCAGCCACCGCCAGGCCGATTTCGACCGCTTCGAGCGCGTCATCCGCGACATCCCCGAGATCGTCGCCTGCTGGTCGGTGGGTGGAGGCGTCGACTATGTGTTGAAGGTGATGGCACGCGACATCGACGCCTATCAGCGGCTGGTCGACGGCTTGCTCGATCGCGAGATCGGCATCGACCGCTACTTCACCTACATCGTCATCAAGACGGTAAAAGATGATGTCGCGCTGCCGATAGCGGACCTGCTGCCGGCACCGACATAGGGCCGGAGAAATGGGCTGCCCTCTCGGTGCAATAGAGAGATTCTCTCTACGGCCAGGCGTCCAAACAGCCTCTCTGTCTGCCGCTGATGGATAGTCTCCCCGCATCAAACCGAACCGGGAGGCTTCGACCATGTCCGCGCATTTCGCCCGCTCGCATCGCCACGAAGCGCTAGACCGGCTCGCCGACCGCCGGCTGCTGCGCGAACTCGCTTACGTCGACGGCCATTGGACGGCGAGCGAGGCAGCCGCGAGCTTCGAGGTAACCGATCCGGCGACCGGCGCCACCGTGGCCTTCGTTGCGGCGCTCGATGCCGGGCAGACCACAAAGGCAATCGACGCCGCCGCGCGCGCCTTTCCGGCCTGGCGGGCGCTGTTGCCGCAGGAGCGCTCGAAAATCCTGCGGAAATGGTTCGACCTGATCATCGCGGCGAAAGACGACCTCGCCCTGCTGATGACATTGGAGCAGGGCAAACCGTTGAAGGAGTCGCTCGGCGAGATCGACTACGCCGCCTCCTTCATCGAATGGTATGCCGAGGAAGCGAAACGTCTCAACGCCGAGAGTGTCACCAGCCATCTGCCGAACGCGGAGATGATGGTGCGGCGCGAACCGCTCGGCGTCGTCGGCGTGGTCACGCCGTGGAATTTTCCGTCGGCCATGCTGACGCGCAAGGCAGCTGCCGCACTCGCCGCCGGCTGCACCATCGTCGCGCATCCCTCCTCGGAGACGCCGCTTTCGGCGCTGGCGCTGGCCGAACTCGGCGAACGCGCCGGCCTGCCCGCCGGCGTCTTCAACATCGTTACCGGCAAGGCCGCGACGATCGTTGGACGCATGTGCGAAGATCCGCGCGTGCGGGCCATGAGTTTCACCGGCTCGACCGAGATCGGCCGGCTGATCGCCGCGCAAAGTGCGCCGACGATGAAGCGGCTGGTGATGGAGCTTGGCGGCCACGCGCCGCTGATCGTCTTTGCCGACGCCGATATCGACAAAGCGGTGGCCATCGCTATCGACGCCAAATTCGCCACCTCGGGCCAGGACTGCCTTGCGGCCAACCGCATCTATGTCCAGCGTCCGCTCTACGACCGCTTCTGCGTCGCTTTCGCCAAGCGCATCGAGGCACTGCGGGCCGGCAATGGCCTGGCCGATGACATCGACATCGGGCCGCTGATGCATGAGCGCGCCGTCAAGAAGGTCGAGGAACAGGTTGCTGACGCCATGGCTCTTGGCGCACGTTGCCTCACCGGCGGCAAGCGGCATCAGGCCGGGCCGCTGTTCTACCAGCCGACACTGCTCGCCGATGTCGCCGACGAAGCGCTGATCATGCGCGAGGAGACCTTTGGTCCGATCGCCGCGGTGACACCATTCGACGACGAGGACAAGGTGATCGCCCGCGCCAATGCGACCGAATATGGCCTCGTCGCCTATGTGGTGACAGAGAACGGCGCCCGCCAACAGCGCATGGGCCGCGCGCTCGACTATGGCATGGTCGCCATCAACCGTGTGAAGATCACCGGCGCGCCGATCCCGTTCGGCGGCGTCAAGCAGTCCGGCATCGGCCGCGAAGGCTCGCGCCACGGGCTGGAAGCTTTCACCGACCTCAAATACCTTTGCCTGGATGTGGCGTAGGCTCGCACCCGGATCTCTTTCAAGGAGTCAAAAAAGATGCTCGACCAGTCCAACGAACTCGCCGCCTGGGATCGCGACCACTTCTTCCATCCCTCGACGCATATGGGCACGCATGCCCGGGGCGAAAGCCCAACGCGGATCATGGCCGGTGGTGAAGGCGTCACGGTCTGGGACAACAATGGCAAGAAGAGCATCGATGCCTTCGCCGGCCTCTATTGCGTCAATGTCGGCTATGGCCGCCAGAAGATCGCCGATGCCATCGCGACCCAGGCGAAGAACCTCGCCTATTACCACGCCTATGTCGGGCACGGCACCGAGGCCTCGATCACGCTGGCCAAGATGATCATCGACCGCGCGCCGAAGGGCATGTCGAGGGTCTATTTCGGCCTATCCGGTTCGGATGCCAACGAAACCAACATCAAGCTGATCTGGTACTACAACAACGTGCTGGGCCGCCCGGAGAAGAAGAAGATCATCTCGCGCTGGCGCGGCTATCACGGCTCGGGCGTGATGACGGGCTCGCTGACCGGGCTCGACCTGTTCCACAACGCCTTCGACCTGCCGCGCGCGCCGATCCTGCACACCGAGGCGCCCTATTATTTCCGCCGCGCCGACCGCTCGATGAGCGAGGAGCAGTTCTCGCAGCATTGCGCCGACAAGCTCGAGGAGATGATCCTGGCCGAAGGTCCCGACACGGTTGCCGCCTTCATCGGCGAGCCGATCCTCGGCACTGGCGGCATCGTGCCGCCGCCCGCCGGCTACTGGGAAAAGATCCAGTCGGTGCTGAAAAAATATGATGTGCTCCTGGTCGCCGACGAGGTGGTGACGGGTTTCGGCCGGCTGGGCACGATGTTCGGCTCCGATCACTACGGCATCAAGCCGGACCTGATCACCATCGCCAAGGGTCTGACCTCCGCCTATGCGCCGCTGTCGGGCGTCATCGTCGCCGACAAGATGTGGCAGGTGCTGGTGCAGGGCTCCGACAAGCTCGGCTCGCTCGGCCATGGCTGGACCTATTCGGCGCATCCGATCTGCGTTGCCGCCGGCGTCGCCAATCTCGAACTGATCGACGAGATGGACCTGGTGCGGAATGCGGGCGAGACCGGCGCTTATTTCCGTGCCGAACTGGCCAAGGCCGTCGGCGGTCACAAACACGTCGGTGAGGTGCGCGGCGACGGCATGCTGGCAGCGGTGGAATTCGTCAGGGATCGTGACGACCGTGTCTTCTTCGACCCTTCGCTGAAGATCGGACCGCAAATTGCCACGGCCCTTGCCGCAAGCGGCGTCATCGGCCGCGCCATGCCGCAGGGCGACATTCTCGGCTTCGCGCCGCCGCTGTGCCTGACCCGCGAGGAAGCCGACATCGTGGTGGCCAAGACCGCCGATGCCGTGAACAGCGTATTCGCCAATCTCTGAGACCGACCGATGAATGCCATGACCAAAACGCTCCCCGCCACCATGGCCGCCGTGCTGCTCACCGGGCACGGCGGACCGGAAAAGCTCGTCTACCGCACCGATGTCAAAGTGCCTGCGCCCGCTTCAGGTGAAGTGCTGATAAGGGTCAGCGCTTGCGGGATGAACAACACCGATGTCTGGGTGCGTCAGGGCGCCTATGGTACCGAGGAGAATGCGGACGCGGTGTCGACCTGGCGAAGGCAGGGCAATACGCTGACCTTCCCGCGCATCCAGGGCACCGACACGGTCGGCACCATCGTTGCCGTCGGCGAAGGCGTTTCGCCCGATCGCATCGGCGAACGGGTGATGGTCGATTTCTCCATCTACAACCGCGACGACGATTCACTCGCCGACATCGACTACATGGGCCATGGCCGCGATGGCGGTTATGCCGAATACCAGACCGTCCCGGCTGACAACGCGCATGTCGTCGACACCACCTTGAGCGACGTCGAACTCGCCACGTTCTGCTGCGCTTACCTTACCGGCGAGCAGATGCTGGAACGCGCCGCACTTAAGGCCGGAGAACGGGTGCTGGTCACCGGCGCCTCGGGCGGCGTCGGTTCCGGCATCGTGCAGCTGGCGCGGGCGCGTGGCGCCATTCCCTATGCCGTCGTCGGCAAAGGCAAGGAACAGGCAGTGCTCGACATCGGCGCCGAGGCGGTCATCACCCGTGGCGTCGCAGACCTGCCGCAAGCCGTGGCCGAAGCGACCAGCGGCCAGCCGATCGACGTGGTCGCCGATCTCGTCGGGGGCGCGATCTTCAACGATCTGCTGCGCATCCTGCGACCCGAAGGCCGCTACACCACCGCCGGCGCGATTGCAGGCCCGGTCGTCCAACTCGACCTCAGGACCATGTATCTCAAGCAGCTGCAGTTGCATGGTTCGAGCCAAGGCACGCGCGCCGATTTCCGCCGCATCGTTCGCTACATCGAGGAGGGCAAGGTCAGGCCGTTGGTCGGCGGCGTCTACAAGCTGTCCGATTTCCACCACGCGCAGGCCGATTTCATCGCCAAGGATTTCGTCGGCAAGCTGGTGGTGGTGCCCGACGCTGTCGCGGAGCGCCTCGCCTAGCCCCAAACCCCGGCCTTTCGCCCGCCTGCTGCTGTCATAATCGGAATGGCTTGCAGTCCTGCCAGCAAGGCGCCACAAACGGTGACGCTCGCAGCGCCACCGGCCCGGGCATCCGGTCACGGGATACAGGCGAGACATGACAGCCCGAATGATACTGCTCGACGCCAAGCCGCTCAGCGCGGCTGACGGCCTGGGAGCAGCTTGGCCAAGCGCTCGCGCATTGCGCGGTGGGCACCGCCAACCGCTGCATGAAGCTGATGTCGCCGACAATTGCGGAGCTGCCGCGCTTCCTGTCGGCCAGGGGCGGCAGCCGCCAGGGCTACGCTGAACTGCAAAAGCCGCTCGCCGCGCTGGAAGCCGAGATCCGGCATCTGGCCAACCCGATGTCGCTCAGCCCGCTTGCCGTATCGGACGGCATCGAGGACCAGTCCTCGATGGCGCCGCGGGTGGTGGCCAAGACCGCCGAGATTGTCGAACGCCTGCGCTACCTCGTGGCGATGGAGCTGATCTTCGCGGCGACGGGCGTGGAGTTGCGTGGCGTCGTCGACAGCATGGGCGAAGGACCGCAGCGCACCTTTGCCGCCATCCGTGCGCTCGTCAGCCCGCTCGACGACGATCGTGAGATGAGCGCCGACATGACACGGGTCGCCCGTATGGTGGCCGGTCCCCGGGATTGAGAGCTCCGGTCTATTGCTGGAAAGGCCCCCTGAGATCGAGGTTCTCGGCCAGAAGGCAGAAGCGGTCGATCAACCGGACAAGGTCTTCGCCCTGTTCGGCGACAATCGCGCCTCGCTCGGCAGGCGGAGTATTCGAGAGAGCTTTCCACAACCGGCTTTGGCGATCACAGAGATCCGCCAACTCCGAGCATTCGCTGGCGGTCAGTTTCAAAAGGTGGTCGGAGGTCACCGGTCCGATGCCTGGAGGCGTGGTCGCACCAACGGAAAGATAGTTTGGCGGCACGGTGCCTTTTGCGTTCGTCACTGTCTTGCGGCAGATGACATCGAAGATCTGGTCGACGGCCTGCTTGGCGCCGGCGACGCGCGAGGGATGATCCGTGTCGGCCGCCGCATGCGGCAGAAGCTCGAGCCTGGCGCCATGCCTCTCGACGAGATCGAGATAAGGCAGCATCGGGCCAGACAAGCTGCCAGTGGAGGCATCCCTGAACAGGTCGGCATCGATCGCGGCGTGGCGCACCTGCCCTGTATTCAGGGCGTCGCCCAGGGCCGCGACATCGACGAGCTCGCCGCGATCGTAGTTGACCAACACCGCACCGCCTTTCATGCGAGACAAAATGTCCGCGCCGATGAGCCCGGCATTGGCATAGCGGCCGGTCCGCGCATCCTGGTTGCCGAGGCCGACATGAACGCTGAGCACATCGGCGCCTGCAGCCGCGTCGGCGAGGTCCTCCGCAAATGCAAAGCCCTCGGCTTCTATCCAGTCCCGATGCCGGGGCCGCGCGTGGATCACCACGCGCATGCCGAAGGCGCGGGCAAGCTTGGCCACCTCCCTGCCGATATTGCCATAGCCGATGATCGCGATGGTCTTGCCTTCGAGCTTTCCGGTGGGGAAATCGCGCAGCTCCCTGCCTGTGTCGAAGAAGCCCCGCGCCACCCGGTCGTGAAGCATGCCGACCGGGAGATCCGGCAGCACTTTCAGGATCGCCTTCATCACCATCTGCGCGGTTGCGCGGCTGTTGATGCCGGGCGTGTTCATCAGGACCGCCGAGCCGCCCTCGCCACTGCCGCCGCCCCACGAGCGCGAGCCCATATTGCCGGTGCCGGCGCCGATCCGCACACCGGCCAGCGGAAAGACGGTCTCTGCCGGCAGGAAGGTGGCGGCGGCAATGACGGCGTCATAGCGTCCGTCGCCGGCGGCTCCGATCAGCTCTTCGCGGGTGCTGAGATCCGGCTGGTAGAAGAAATGCACTCGGCCAGGTTCGAGAGCGGTCTTGTCGCCAAGTCCGGTCGCATGAAAGCGGCCGCCCTTGGCCTCGATATGGGCACGCACCTCCGAAGGGTCGGGTTTTCCGTCAGCATCAAAGCGCAGGCCGATCAGATCGCAGATCAGAACGGCGTAGGCGCGTTGCGGATCGATCGATTCAACGGCGTGTGTGTCTGTTGTCGCGGTCACGTCGTTCCCTCATGAAGGATGGAAGCCTACTGGAAGAGCAGGCGCTGAATAGTCAGAACCTATCCGCCCGCAAAGTCGCGAGATCGATCACCGGCGGCAGACCAGCGGCGAGTTGCGACACGATCTTTCCGGTGACCGCTTCGCAGATCAGGCGCTGATGGCCATTGCCGAGATGGCACCCGGCACCGCCTTTCAGGTACAGTGTGATGCCGTGATTGACCCCTTGAACGGGCAAGCCGGACGCGCGTAAAATCGCGCTATCTGATTGAGTCTGCTACATTCGTTCGGACTAATGTCCGGATTGGTCTGGGTTATTTTCCTTGCACACGGATGCAACCAGCGCGGGCAAGCGCGGCAAATCATTTGCCCATGTGGCGGAAGCCTCCTGGGGCAAGGGCCTCAGCACGTTGCTGCGCATTGTGCGCATGACGCTGCGCCATCCCGGGCAGGTTGCCATCACCCTTATCTCGACCTTTGTCGCAGCGACGCTGCAACTCTTCATTCCGCGCCTCTTGGGCCGCGCCATCGACCAGGCGCAAGGGGTGATGGCCGCGGGTGCCGGCATCGCGGCCGAACAGGCGCTGTGGACTACCGCGCTGACCCTGCTGGTCGTCAGCATCCTGCGCGGCCTCTTCGCCATGGCGCAGAACTACTATGGCGAGGCCGTCGGCCATCAGACCGGCTATGAGCTGCGGCTCGCCTTCTATGAGAAGATCCAGCGGCTGAGCTTTTCCTTCCACGACAAGGTCCATACCGGCGACCTCATCACGCTCGGGCTGCTCGATCTCGACGGAGTGCGCATGTTCTTTTCCACCGGCATCCTGCGCGTGGTGCTGCTTGGCGTGCTGATCGGGGTCGGCGCCTATTTGTTGATCAGCACCGATCTCGTGCTCGGATTGTTGAGCCTCAGCTTCGTGCCATTCGTCGCCTGGCGCTCCTCGGTGACGCAGCTCCGGCTGCGCAGCACCTGGCTGACGCTGCAGGAGCGGCTGTCGGTGCTGAGCCGGGTGATGGACGAGAATCTCGGGGGCATCCGTGTCGTGCGCGCCTTCGCGGCACAGCGGCATGAGCTGGCAAAATTCGATCGCGCCAAGCAGGATGCGCTGGAGCTCGCCAATGAGCGCGTCGACATCCGCGTCTCCAACACCAGCGCCATGAATTTTTCCTTCCTTGCCGCCATGGGCCTGGTACTGTGGTTCGGCGGCCAGAAGGTGATCGCGGGCCAGATCAGCGTCGGAACGCTGGCCCAGTTCCTCACCTTCATGACCATATTGCAGATGCCGGTGCGCCAGCTCGGTCTGATGGTCAACTCCTTCGCGCGCGCCTCGACCTGTGGCACGCGGCTGTTCGAACTGCTCGACGCAGAGCTCGACATCAAGGACGCGCCGGGTGCCAAAGATCTCGTCATCTCCGACGGCGTGCTGCGCTTCGACAATGTCGGTTTCCGCTACGAGGGCGCGGGCGAACGTCCGACGCTTTCCGGCGTTTCCTTCGAAGCCAGGCCCGGCGAGACCGTCGGCATCGTCGGCCCGCCGGGCAGCGGCAAGTCGACCATCGCGCATCTGATCCCGCGCTTCTACGACGTGACCTCTGGCGCGATCACCATTGACGGGCAGGACATCCGCAAAGTCACGCTGCAATCGCTGCGCAAGGCAGTCGGCGTCGTGCAGCAGGACGCGTTCCTGTTCACCACCTCGATCGAGAACAACATCGCCTATGGCAATCCCTGGGCGCGCGAGACCCGCATCGGGCAAGCCGCCGAGTATGCCCAGTTGCACAATTACATTATCGGCCTTCCGGCCGGCTACACCACGGTCGTCGGGGAACGTGGGGCGTCGCTTTCCGGCGGCCAGCGGCAGCGCCTGACCATCGCGCGCAGCCTGATGCTGCGGCCATCAGTGCTGGTGTTCGACGATTCCACCGCAGCCGTCGACGCCGGCACCGAGCAGCGGATCCGGGCGGCGATGAAGCGCTTCGCCAGGGATCGCGTGACGCTCATCATTTCGCACCGGCTGAGTTCGCTGATGCATGCCGACCAGATCCTGTTCGTCGAGGGCGGCCGGATCGTGGAACGCGGCACGCATGAAGAATTGCTGGCGCTCGGCGGACGCTACCGCGCGCTTTACGACCTGCAGCTGCGGCCGGACGACGATCGGCTCGAGGGGGCCGCCTGATGTCAACGCAGGACGACGAGAAGGAAGACACAAGCAGACGCCCGACCAAGGTGGTCGTCGGCTCGCACCGCGATGAGGAAGAGGTCTTCGGCAAGGCCTACGATCCGCGCATCATCAGGCGCATCTGGAGCTTCGTCAGACCGTACCAAGGCCGAATTTTCATCTCCGTTGCCGCGGTGCTGGTGTTTACGCTGACGCAGCTGGCGATCCCGCTGGTCATCCGCTACGCCATCGATCACGGCATGGCGCCAGGCAGGCTCGACCGATCGGTAATGATCTCCGCGATCGTCGTTTTTGCCGTCATCATCCTCATCAACTACGCCGCCAGTCATGTCCAGGAGAGCGTCGTCGGCAAGGTGGCCGAGAACGTGCTATCCGACCTGCGTCGTGCCATGTTCAGCCACCTGCAGCGGGTCTCTCTAGGCTTCATGGACAGGACCGAGGTCGGCCGGCTGATGTCGCGCCTGCAGGGCGACGTCAATTCGATGCAGGAATTCCTCGAGACCTCCGTGATGTCGGTGGGCGACATCGTGCTGTTGTTCGGCATCGTCACCGTCCTGCTGTGGCTCGACTTCCGGCTCGGCCTGCTGACGCTGTCGACCATGCCGATGCTGTTCATCGTGCGCCTGTTCTGGCTGCCGCGCGCCAAGGTCGCCTTCATGGCCGCCCACGAGACCAACTCTATCGCCAACGGCGCGCTTGCCGAAGGCATCCATGGCGTGCGCACCGTGCAGAGCCTGGAGCGCCAGCACGTCAATTTCGACCTCTACGACGAGAAGGTGCTGGCCAATCTCAACGCGCATCTGCGATCGGCGAGATACGCGCAGGTGATGGTGCCGATCGTCGATACACTGACCGGCATCGCCATGGCGACCGTGATCGTCGTCGGCGGGTCGATGGTGCTGTCGCACAGTCTCGACATCGGCGTGATGGTGGCGTTCCTGTTCTACATCCAGCGCTTCTTCGACCCGATCCGCTCGCTCACCATGCAATACAGCGTCATGCAGCGCGCCATGGCGTCGGGCCAGCGTATCTCCGAAGTGCTCGACGTGCCGGTGGATGTCAGCGACAAGGAAAATGCGGTGGCACTGTCGCGCGACATGGACGGTTCGGTCGAGTTCCGGAATGTCACTTTCGGCTACCGCCCGAACCAGCCGGTGCTGAAAGACATCTCCTTCCGGGTCAATCCGGGCGAGACGGTCGCGCTTGTCGGGCCCACCGGGTCGGGCAAGTCGAGCTCGATGGCGCTTGTGCACCGCTTCTACGATGTCTGGTCGGGCGAGGTCCTGGTCGGCGGCCATGATGTGCGCGACCTGACGCAGGACTCGCTCGGCGACCAGGTGGCCATGGTGCTGCAGGAACCGTTCCTGTTCTCCGGCACGGTGCTGGAGAATATCCGCTATCACAAGACCGGTGCCAGCCGCGAAGAGGTGGTGCGCGCCGCCCAAGCCGTCGGTGCGCACGACTTCATCGAGCAATTGCCCGACGGTTACGACACCGAGCTCGAGCAGCGCGGCGGCAACCTCTCGCTCGGCCAGCGCCAACTGATCAGCTTCGCGCGGGCGCTGGTGGCCGACGCCAAGATCCTCGTCCTCGACGAGGCCACGGCCAGCATCGATTCCTACACCGAGATGCTGATCCAGAAGGCGCTGATCAAACTGCTGGAGGGCCGCACCGGGCTGGTCATCGCGCATCGCCTGGCCACCATTCGCGGCGCCGATCGCATCATCGTGCTGCAGAATGGCGAGGTCGTCGAAAGCGGCAACCACGAGCAGCTGATGAAGAGGAAAGGCCTTTACGCCCGCCTCTACAACATGAACTACGCTTCCTTCGACGACATTTCCGAGGAAGAGATGGAAATGGACACGGCGGCCGGCAAAGCAACGTAAGCCCGTGCTGGCGGGTTCGAACGGACGGATTGCTTCCATACCCTTTGCCGAGAAGACCTTATTTGCGAGATCCGCTGATCTGGCCGCTGACCTGCACGGCGTCCTCGGGACCGTGAAGGCCCGATTTCGTGAAGGAACGTGGGCAGGGAGGCGCGCGTTCTTCCCAATGTCTCGACTAAAAAGGAGACATGCTTATGGAAAAGCGAAACGTATTCCTCTGTTCCATCGTGTTGACGTTGGCCACGAGCGCTGTCCCGTTTGCCACAGTCGCCGATGCCGCCGTCGCCAGGCACCACTATGTCCGCGTCACCACCGCCCATAATGGCCACACGCACACCGCGAACCGCGGACACAGACACCGTTACGGTTGGGTTGGAAGCGGTTGGACCGGGGAGAATTCGACCGACAACAGCAACTGGATGGACAGCTATTACAATGGTTACGGCAGTTACCGTGGGTATGCCGGCGACTTTTGCGGAACCATCGCATGGACGCTCGGCATATGCAGTCCCCACGGCCCCTGATTTCTGACCGCCGGTGGGGCCAAGGTTGCTGGCATTACGTCATTTCGGGACGTCTTGATGCCTCGCGGATCGCCTTGTGCACGCCGCGCTGCAAATCCATGAAGGCAGGAGTTTCCATCACCTCTTCCCGGCGCGGTCGCTCGATGTCGACGTTGAAGGTCTGCATGATGCGCCCGGGGCCGATCCCCATGACGACGATGCGGTCCGAGAGGTAGACGGCCTCCTCGACGTCATGCGTGACAAACAGCACGGTGAGCCGATGCTCTTCCCAGATCTGGGTCAGCAGTTCCTGCATCTGGTGCCGCGTCAACGCATCGAGCGCGCCGAAGGGCTCGTCCATCAGCAGCATCTTCGGGCGATAGGAAAGCGCGCGCGCGATGGCGACGCGCTGCTTCATGCCGCCCGACAGTTCGGACGGGAAGCGATCAGCGCTTTGCGACAGCTTGACGAGGTCGAGATGCTCGAGCGCGATCTCGCGGCAGGCGGAGCGATCATAGCCGGCGGCCTTGAGGGCAAACTCGATGTTCTGCCGCGCCGTCAGCCAGGGAAGCAGCGTGTAGGACTGGAAGACGACACCACGGTCGAGACCCGGTTGCAAGATCGGTGCGCCATCGATGCTGAGGTCGCCGGCGTCAAAATCCTGCAGTCCGGCGACGATCGACAGCAACGTGCTCTTGCCGCAGCCCGACGTGCCGACGAGGGAGACGAACTCGTTGTCGGCAAGGTCGAGATTGATGTCCCGCAGCACTTGCGTACGCCGCTCTCCGGTGCCGAAGCTCTTGTCGAGACCGGCGATGCGCAATTTGGGAACTGTCATCGGCGGTTCCTCATTGCGGGTGGCCTTCCTGCCGGAACAGTACCTTCTCCAAGGCCTTCATGACCTGGTCGGTGATGAGGCCGAGCACGCCCAGGAGCAGGATGTAGCCGATGATGGTGTTTGTCTGGAAATAACGCTGCGACACGGTGATGCGATAGCCCAGGCCGGATGTCGCCGCGACGAGTTCGGCCAGCACCAGCCAGGTCCATGCCCAGCCAAGGCTGATGCGCAGCGTGTCCCAGATGCCCGGCAAGGCACTGGGTACGACGATGCGCGTCAGGATCTTGCGGTCCGGCAGACCGAGCGTGCGGCCAAGGCCGATGAAGTCGGTAGGAACCCGTTTCACATTGTCCATGACCATCAGCACTTGCTGGAAGAAGGTGCCGATGAAGATAATCAGGAATTTCTGGGTGTCTCCGGTACCGGCCCACAGGATGGAGAGCGGCACGAAGGCGACAACCGGCATATAGCGGATGAAATCCACCAGCGGCTCGATGGCCGCCTCCCAGGAGCGGAAACTGCCGATCAGCACGCCGATCGGTATGGACAATGCCGAGGCGAGGAGAAAGCCGATGGAAATGCGGTACATCGAGGCCCTGAGGTCCAGCCACAAGGTGCCGTCGGCCGCGAGCTTGG
Organism: Mesorhizobium sp. Cs1321R2N1; assembly: GCF_037179725.1. NCBI lineage: Bacteria > Pseudomonadati > Pseudomonadota > Alphaproteobacteria > Hyphomicrobiales > Phyllobacteriaceae > Mesorhizobium > Mesorhizobium sp. Cs1321R2N1. The sequence continues at coordinate 55,917 of NZ_JAPYKP010000001.1, forward strand.
CGATCTGGGTCACGACGCTGCCTGGCGACGGCAGGAAGATGGGTTTCACCCATTCCAGCCCGGTCGCCGCCCACCAGGCGAGACCAAGGCCGACAAAGACAGCCACCGCTATCGCCAGGAAACGCGACCTGGCGATCGGCACGCCGATCCCGGAGGATCGGCGACGCCTCGCCGGTTTTGCGGCGGGCGCCGGCGTCGGGCGGGCCAAACCGGTTTTCGCGGGAGGCTCCCCGGACATCTGCGTTACCACCGCGATCCGGATCTCGTCATTGCGCCGCCTTGACGAAGGACGGGTCGATCATCTGCTCCGGCGTCACATCGGCCTGAAGCAGCTTCGCGTTCTTGGCCGCCGCTTCGACGTCGGCGAATGTCTTGGTGGTAAAGTCACCGGTGAGCGCCGTCTTGTTTTCGGCCAGGGAGTAGTAGCGCACGCCGTCGAAGGCGGTGTTGAGGTCCTTGACGTCGGAACCGACGGCTTTGGCGATGATGGCGCGACCGCCTGATGTATCGGCCTTATAGTCCTTGAGTGCGGCGTCCCAGCTCTTGATCATCGCCAGCACCTGGCCGGGCCGCGACTTGATCACCTCGTCGCGCACCACCAGCACGTCGCTGATCAGGCCGGGATCCTCGCCGGCGGTGAACAACAGCTTGACGTCCTTGTTCTGCGCCATGGCGACAGTGAGGTACGGCTCGTAGGTGACCGCGACCGGTACCTGGCCCGCGATCAAGGCACTGCCGGCGTCGGCGGCAGGCATTGGAACCGGCTGGATATCGGCCACCGACATGCCGTTCCTGGCGAGCGCGTATTTGAGCAGGATGTCGCTCGTCGTGCCTTCCTCGAAAGCGACCTGCTTGCCCTTGAGATCGGCGATGGAGGTGACGTCCTTGCCGGCGACGATGGCGTCGGCCGTCATGGAGACATCGAGCAGCAGCACGATCTTCACCGGCAGGCCGGCCGCAACCATGCCCATCGCCGTGTGTGTGGCGATGTTGGCGGCGTCGAGCTGGCCGCTTGCGAGTGCGGCGTTGATATCCTTGTCCTCGGCGAAATTGACGATCTGGACGTCCGACAGGCCGTTTGTCTTGAACAGGCCCTTGGCGTCGGCGACGTGCCACTGGCCATATCCAAGCCAAGGCTCGATGCCGATCTTGAACGGACCGGCCTCGGGCGTCGTGGGAATGGCCGCATCGGCCGCATGGGCCGCCGGGGCGGCGGTGAGCCCGACCGCAACGGCCATCACCAATGCGCGAAATTGTCCTGCTAGGTTGAGCATCATCTTTCGTTCCCCTTGATGATCAGACCGCTTTTTACCCAGGCATCCGGTCTGGTGAGACTGCGGGGTTCTGCTCTTGCGGCACTGTGCCTCGGCGTCTTGCCCGCCACTTCATGGTTGAAGTGCCGACATATCTCAGCGTCAGCGGCAGCGGATGTCAAGGCTGAAATACATACATGCATATACAAGTAGATGGAGTCCAATTTTACGTTTGAACCGGCGAATCTCCCGCCCGAGTACATGCTTTTTCAGGATCGATCCGATCGAGAAAACCGGTCATCCGGTCGGTTCCGCCATCGGGCTTACCTTCAGCTTGCTTTGGAAGGCGAGTAGCGGCTGCCGAGCGAGTAGCGGCTGCCGGCATAGGTCAGTTTGCTGATCGTGGCCACGACCGCCCCCGTCCATGTCCGGCGATGCAGGAGAAGGCAGCAACTGCCGACATCGATGCCCAGATGCTGCGCCGTCTCCTTGTCGGCCGGGCTGGCGGAGATGATATGCTCGACCTCGGTCACCGGGGTCTTCTGCATGAGGTAGTCGTAGGTCGCCGTCCTGGCGAAGTCTTGCTTGTCATAGTCGGGAATCAGACCCGGATTGACGAAACGCTCCTCCAGTTGCACCGGCAGGTCGTTCTCGAAATTGACGACGACGGAGTGATAGACCGAGGTGCGCTTCGCAAACTCGAACGACAGCGCGAGTTCCTTCGTGGGCACGATGGTTTCGAGGACGAGAACTTCGGAGCGATGCCTGTTGCCGCGCTCGACGATCTCGGCGGCGATGTTGTTGATCTCGATCAGCGTCGATTGTGGCCGGGGTGGCGCGATGAACGTGCCGACACCTTGCAGCCGGATCAGGAATCCCGCGGCGGTCAGTTCCCGCAAGGCCCGGTGAACCGTCATCCGCGACACACCCAGCGAAACCACCAGCTCGTTCTCGGACGGCAGCTTGCGATCCTTGCCCCATTTGCCCGTTCCGATGTTGGTCAGGATGTAATCCTTCACCTTCTCGTAAAGGGGGCTCGCCGTGTCGGGCAAATCGATCATTTCAAAAATCCTTTCCGGCAGGTTGCCGCATGCGGATGATTGTTTTCAAGCCATCGCTCGTCCCGGCCAGCAGCCGCTCATAGGCGGCTGGAATCTCATCGAGGCCGATCTCGCGGTCGATCAGGGCCAGCAACGGTTCACTCAGTTCATCCAGCATCCGCACGGCGTCGGGCAATTCGTCGGCGAAGGCATGGCATCCGAGCAATGCGATCTCGCGCTCGACCAGAACATTGGGGTCGATGTCGAGCCGGCCATGGAAGATGCCGACCATCGCCACCGCGCCACCGGGATCGAGGACGCCGAGCAACTGGTTGAATGCGGCGATACTGCCCGTCGCCTCGACGGCCGCGAGCAGCGGAGCATTGGCGGTGGCGGCGGCCATGGCGTCGCGGTCGATGTCGACGATCGTGGCGCCCGTCACCCGCGCCACCCGGGCGCAGCGTGCCTGGTTGCGGTCGGCCACAAGCACGGTGCAGGCGAAGGTTCGGGAGAGCAGCAGCGCGGCGAGACCACCGATCGGGCCGCAACCGACGACAAGCACCGGGCCCGCCGTCTTCGGCAACCGCCGCACCGCGTGCAGCGCGACCGCGAGCGGCTCGGCCATGGCAGCGACCCGCTCGTCGAGACCGGCGTCGATGACGTGCAGCAGACGTGCGGGCAGCACCGCCTGTTCGGCAAAGCCGCCATCGCAGATTTCGCCGACGAAGCCCAGCGAAGTGCAGAGATGCCGCTTGCCGGCGCGGCATTGCGCGCAATCTCCGCACCAGAAGCGGGAATCCGCGACCACCCTGTCGCCGACGGCGATGGTATCGACGCCCTCGCCCAGCGCGATCACCGTGCCGGTCAGCTCATGGCCAGCTGTCGAAGGCGACCGGCTGATCCATTGGCCGGTGCGGAAATTGTGCAAGTCCGAACCGCAGATGCCTGCGGCATCGACCCTGAGCTTCACCCAGCCGGCATCCGGAATGCCTGGCGCGGCGACGTCCTCGACGCGCAGATCGCCCGGTCCATAAAGTCGTGCCGCCTTCATCGCGATCGTCTCCGCTCAGCCGGCGAGATAGCGGTCGCGGATTTCCGAAACCGCGTTTTCGTGCGAACTGAAGCCCTCGTAGCGGGCGAGCCTGCGGGCATGCAGCGCCAGTTCCGGATAGGCGGCCGAGGTGACATAGCCGACCGACGAACGCTTGACGAAATCCGTCACCGAAAGCGGCCCATAGGTCCGCGCCCAGCGGCTGGTCGGCAGCACAGCATTCGGCCCGAGGACAAAATTGGCGAGGGTGACCGGCGTGTGCGGACCCATCAGGATTTCGGCCGCTTCGGTGATGTGGCCGAGATGCGCGAACGGCTCCTTCGAGAGTATCTCGAGATGTTCGGGCGCGTAGTCGTTGATGAAGCGGTAAGAGTCTTCCAACGACGCGGTCAGCACGATGCCGCCGCGCTCTCCCGTCAGCACCGCGCGCGAGAAATCCACACGCTGCTCGGTCATGCGCGACCAGTGGTCGGGAAGTGCAGCAAGTGCTGCCTCGGCAACCTTGCGGCTATGCGTCACCAGATAGGCCGAGGAATCCGGCCCGTGCTCGGCCTCGATCAACAGATCGAGCGCGGCAAGGCCTCCGTCGACGCTGTCGTCGGCAAAGATAATGGCCTCCGACGGCCCGGCCGGCAGACCCGTGTTGATGATCGAGGACAGCACGCTCTTGGCGGCCACCACCCATGGGCTGCCCGGGCCGACGATCTTGAGCGCCGGCTTCACCGTCTCGGTGCCGTAGGCGACCGCGGCGACGGCTTGCGCGCCGCCGCATTTGTACACAGTCTCGACGCCGGCGAGGCGAGCGGCGACCAGCGTGGCCGCGTCCACGGAGCCATCCGAGGTTGGCGGCGTCACAATGGCGATCTGCGGCACGCCGGCAATGACAGCCGGAACCGACGTCATCATGGTCACCGACGGAAAGGCGCCCTTTCCGCGCGGCACGTAGAGCGCGACCGATGCAATCGGCGTATATCTGTCGCCGGCATAGGCGCCCGGCCGGACTTCCTTGAGCCACATGGTTTCCGGCTTCTGCTCTTCATGAAAATGCCGGATGTTTTCGATGCCGAACCCGATGCTCTCCACGACATCCTTCTCGACCTTGTCGAAGGCGGCATCAAATTCCGCTTCCGACACTTTCAGTTCGCCTTCGGCCACATTGGCCTTGTCCAAGTCCCTGGCGAAGCGGATCAGGGCGGCGTCGCCCTCGTCCCTGACCGCCTGGATAATCGGGCGGACCTTTTCGACGAAGACCGACAGATCGCTCTCGGCGCGTTTCAGCAGACCGGCCCGCCGGGTGGCGTCGAGGGATGACAGATCGTGGAAGCTGATGTCGGACATGGTATTCCCTCCTGTTGGAACGCAATGTGCCGGCCGGTAACATTGCGGAAGACTCTGTTTTCGAAGCTGGGCGAGCCGCCTCAGATCGATGCGAGGAAACCGCCATCCACCGGAATGGACTGGCCGGTTATGTAGGCTGCGGCATCCGAGGCAAGGAACACGGCGATGCCGTGCAGATCGCGCAGATCGCCGAAACGATGCTGCGGAATCTTGGCGAGCATGGATTGCTGCCACGCCTCGTTGCCGTAGAACACTTCCGTCATCGCCGTCCTGAAATAGCCCGGGGCGATGGCGTTGACCCTGATGCCAAGTTCCGCCCATTCCACTGCCAGCGCCCGTGTCATGCCGAGCAGGCCCGATTTCGACGAACTGTATGGCACCGCCGTTGGAATGCCGACTTCTGAAGTCAGCGAGCAGAGGTTGATGATAGCGCCGGGCCGCCCGGCGTCCCGCATCTGCAGCGCCGCCGCCTGGGCGCAGAAGAACGCCCCTTTGAGATTGGTATCGATGATCCGGTCCCAGAGGGGCTCGTCGACGTCGAGCGAGGGCCGGACCTCTTCCACCCCGGCATTGTTGACGAGAATGTCGAGGCCGCCAAGCAGGCGGGCTGCCTCGGCGGTGGCCGCACGGCATTGGCCGATATCGGTCACGTCAAGGGCAATGGTATGTGCGACCCCGCCGGCCGCGCGGATGGCCGCCGCCGTCTCATCGAGCGAGTCCAGGCTACGCGCTGTGACCGCGAGGTCGGCGCCGGCGGCACTCAGCGCCTCGGCGATGCTGCGGCCAATGCCGCGGCTGGCGCCGGTGACAAGCGCCTTCCTGCCCGAAAGGTCGAAAAGAGAAGCGTTGCGCATTGATCCTCCTTGGCCGCTCCGGTTGCGCGGCAGAGAGACTATCAGATCGACTTGCATATACAAGCATGTACAAACGGCGGCCTCGAGGGAGATTGAGGGGGACGTTATCCGCCGCACGCGCGATCACAAAGTTAGCTCTTTCTTACGAGATGCCATGGGCGGCGATTGTTCGAGGTTTGTCCAAGACGATAGTCGGCCGGCGATGGGGGAGCCAACATGTCCAAAGCTATGATTTCCGAAAGCCCTGCAGAATTGCCTGGCGTATCCGACAAAAAAGTCTGGGTCTGCCGTGCGTGCCGGATATCGGGCAGTTGAAAGCCGGTTGCCCGTCAAGCCCGCCGCCCTATCGTGAGAGCCCGTCATATGCTGGAAAGCAGCCCGCCCAGGAGCCTCTATCGCGAAACGGCTGGCGGCGCCGGCAATTACCCCGCCCTTGCCGGTCCGCAGCAGGCAAGGGTCGCCATCGTTGGCGGTGGCTTCACGGGCCTTTCCACCGCCTTGCATCTGGCGGAAGCCGGCGAAGACGTCTGCGTGATCGAGACCCATCAGCCTGGATGGGGAGCGTCGGGCAGAAATGGCGGCCAGGTCAATCCCGGCCTCAAATACGATCCGGACACCATCGAGGCGATGTTCGGCCCGGAGCTTGGGCCGCGGATGATCGAGTTCTCCTACGGCGCGCCGGATTTCACCTTCGGTCTCATCAGGCGCCTGTCGATCGATTGCGAGGCCCGGCAGAACGGCACCATACGCGCGGCGATCCGGCCGAAGCCGGCAGCCTCCGTGCGGGCCACGGCAACGCAATGCGAGCGGAGGGGAATGCCGGTTGAAATGCTCGACGCAAAGGCGATGGCGGCGCGTACCGGCACGGACAGGTATATATCCGGCATGTTCGATGCCCGCGGCGGCGACCTCCATCCCTTGAAATACGCGCTTGGCCTGGCTGCCGCCGCGCAGAAGGCCGGCGCGCGGATCTTCGGCGGCAGCGAGGTGCTCTCGCTGAGCAGGCAGGCCGGGCGCTGGGTCATCGAGACGGCAGGCGGTTCCGTCAGCGCCGAGAAGGTCGTGATCGCGACCAACGGCTATACCGGAAACCTGTGGCCGGGCCTGGAGCAGTCGCTCGTCCCGGTGTTCAGCGCCATCGCGGCGACCGAGCCGCTTGCGCCGGCAGCCGCGGCGGCAATCCTCCCCGAAAGGCCCGTCGTCTACGAAACCGGCAACATCACCGTGTACTATCGCATCGACGCCCAGAACCGGCTTCTCATGGGCGGCCGGGGCCCGATGAGCCCGATCGGCGATGCTTCCGCCATCCGCTACCTCACCGACCATGCGCTTCGGCTCTGGCCGGCGCTTGCTGGAACCGGGTGGACACATGGCTGGAACGGCCGGGTCGCGATCACCAAGGACCATCTTCCGCACGTTCACGAGCCGAAAGACGGCGTGCTGATCTGCCTTGGCTACAATGGCCGCGGTGTTGCCATGGCCTCGGCGATGGGCGCTGCCCTGGCGCGGCGCCTGCGGGGCGACGAGACATCGCCGTTTCCCATGCCGATATCGCCGCTCAAGCCAATCCGGTTCCATCGCTTCTGGCCGCTTGGCGTCAAGGCGGCGATCCTTTCGGGCCGGGTGAAGGACCGGTTCGGGCTTTGATGAGAAGAGCCCGCCGCTATGCTCCGGCTTCAGCGCCGGACAATCTTCGGGCGTGCCATCTCAGATGATCGTCCATGAATGTCGAGATGAAGAAATACGAGTGGTCGTAGCCGTCCTGCATGCGCAGCGTCAGCGCAATGCCGGCCTTGGCGCATGCCGCTTCCAGAAGCCAAGGCCTCAGTCCATCATCGAGAAATCCGTCCGATGTCCCTTGGTCGACGAAAAGCTCCGGGAAGCGGTGGCCCTCCTCGATGAGCAAGGTGGCATCGTAGCCCCGCCATGATTTCTCGTCCGCACCGAGATATTTTTCGAAGGCCGGCTTCGACCAGCCGGCGGTGCTGGGTTGCACGATAGGCGCGAAGGCCGAGCAGCTCTTGAAGCGTTCAGGATTCTTAAGCGCGATGGTCAATGCGCCATGTCCACCCATCGAGTGGCCGAAGATCGCCTGACGCGTCATGTCGGCCGGAAACTCCCGCGCGATCAGCGCTGGTAATTCCTCGGCGACATAGGAATACATGCGATAATTACTGGCATAGGGTTCTTGCGTGGCATCGACGTAGAATCCGGCGCCGCTGCCGAACCGCCAATTGTCCTTCTCGTCGGGAATGCCGGCGCCGCGGGGGCTGGTATCGGGACAGATTACGATCAGGCCAAGCTCGGCCGCCATGCGCCTGTACTCCCCCTTGTCCATGACATTGGCGTGGGTGCAGGTGAGACCGGATAGGTACCATATGACGGGGCAAGGTCTTTCACAGGCCTGTGGCGGCACGAAGACGGCAAAGGTCATGTCGCAGGCGCAGACATCCGAAGCGTGGGAATAGACGCCCTGGACGCCGCCATGCGACCTGGCAGCGCAGATGATTTTCATCCGATCCGACATGTGTTTCTTCTCCGCCAATGTGATTCACCGCCGCTTGTCTACGGCATCGGCCGGGACCACGGCAACCTCGACGGATTGGGCTTTGGATATCGGGCCAGGTCCGATCGGGCGTCGGCCATCGCCATCGAAATCGGCAGCCCGCATCATCCTGGCAACGCCGCTGACGGTCAGGTGGCACAGGCAGCGTGCTGTATGTCGCCGCCCTACCGCGCGCTAAGCGCGTTCAGGGCCGCTTCAGCGCGCTCATGGGTCGGAGTGGGAGATATTCCGCAGCGCGCTACTCCGCGGCGATCCTGGCGCGTTGCCGGCCAAAAAGCGCCAGGCCGACATCGTCCACCGCGAGACCGATACGGGCCCGGATCGCTTCGGATGCCAGCACGCCGTCGACGAAATCCTTTTCCGAGGCGTAGAGAGCCGTCGGCAGCGCAAGAGCCTCGAAGAAGCCGAACAGCGGCCGCAGCTGATGCTCGACGATCAGCGCATGGCGGTCGCCGCCGCCGGTCGCCGCCAGCAGCATCGGCTTGCCCCTGAGGGCCGCCGGGTCGACGAGATCGAAGAAATGCTTGAACAGACCGGTGTAGCTGCCCTTGTAGGTGGGCGAGCCGACCACCAGGACATCGGCGGCCAGGATCCGCTCGAGAATGGCGCGAGCCTGTACATCCAGGTCGCGCGTCCCTTTGGCATTGCCAAGGCTGGGACCGAGATCAACGATATCATGGGTGCTGGCGGTAAGGCCGTATCGCCCGGCGATCTCCGTCACGATATGGTCCACGAAGCCGCGGGTCTTGGAGGGCCGCGTGAAATTGCCGGAGAAGCCGACAATGGCCGGGTTGGTCATGATGGATGCCCTGTGATCTTTTCGAACCAGCTGGCCGGAATGTCCCCAGTTTTTATAGACATTACTTCCGAACAAAAGGAATTGACGGTCGCCGTGGAACCAAATCGGAAAAACATTTTTCTTCCGGAGCGCCATCCTTGAAAAAGGAGCATGGCTTGGCGAGCGTGCGGGCTGCAGCCGTCGCACGCGAGGGCCGATGCGACGGCTGGCAAAAGAGTCGATCATCACCGTTTGTTCGGAACCTGATCGGCCCGCGGCTGTTTTCCGTTCAGGCAAACACGGAGGCGGCCATGGCACGCGAGAGGACCGAATATGAAACCGGCGCACGGAAATATCCGGCGAGGACCGGCTCGGATCCGAGTGATGATTTCTCGCCCGAGGCAGCGGGCAACAAGCCGCCGGCAGGCGGAATGGGGCTCACGCGACCAGCGGACCAGACAAAGGAAGAAACACATCAGTCCGGAGGCCAGCCCGGCAAGGCGACACCCAGCCCGGCAACCGAAAAGACATCCGGGGCGGGCCCGACGATCTCCGAACACTCGAAGGACGCGAAGTCTCCAAGATCGGGCCGCCAACCCGGAGCCTATGTCAAGGACTGACGCGGACGACAAGCTTTGGCATCGCGCAAACCTTTCGGTCCGCCGCGCGTTGAACTTTCTTCAGCCGAGGAGACAACCATGGAGACGAAATCCCAGACCGCCGGTGAAGCCGCCAAGCAACGCCATATCCAGCGCGGCATCGGCGCCAAGGACAAATCGAAGCGCGACGGCAAGGCTGAACACGCCATGCAGGCAGGCGCGCGCACCTATCCCGAGCCGCCCTTCCCCAAGCAACATCAGGCGAAACCCGGGTATGAAGCGGCGATCGAACCTGCCCCGCTCTACGATGCACCCTATTATCTCGGATCAAGGAAACTCGAGGAGAAGGTGGCTCTCATCACAGGCGGCGATTCCGGCATCGGTCGCGCGGTGGCGGTATTGTTCGCCCGCGAAGGCGCCGATATCGCGATCGTCTACCTGGCCGAGGACAGGGACGCCGAAGAGACAAAATCCGCCGTCGAAAAAGAAGGTCGACGCTGCATCCTCATAAAGGCCGACGTCAGCGAACGGCAGGATTGCCACGATGCCGTGGCGGCAGCGGTCGAAACATTCGGCCGCATCGACGTGCTGGTCAACAATGCCGCCTTCCAGATCCACTCCAGCGACTTCGGCGACCTGACCGAAGAACATTTCGACACCACGCTCAAGACCAATCTCTACGGCTACTTCCATATGGCACAGGAAGCGGTGCCGCACATGAAGCCGGGCTCGTCGATCGTCAACACCGGCTCGGTTACCGGCATAGACGGCTCCAAGCAACTGGTCGACTATTCGATGACCAAGGGCGGCATCCACGCCTTCACGCGCGCGCTTTCGGGCAATCTCATCGCCAAGGGCATCAGGGTGAACGCGGTCGCGCCTGGCCCGGTGTGGACGCCGCTCAATCCGTCCGACAAGGAAGCCGACGACGTCTCGAAATTCGGCGCGGACACGCCGATGAAACGGCCGGCACAGCCGGAGGAAGTGGCTCCGGCCTATGTGTTCCTCGCCTCCCCGCACTGCTCGAGTTATGTCACCGGCGAGATCCTGCCGATCGTCGGCGGCTACTGAGGTCATCGCAATGTATTTCATTGCCTTGGCGACCGACTATGACGGGACGCTCGCACATGACGGAGTTGTCTCCAAGAAAACCCTCGCCGCTCTGGAGCGGTTCAAGAAAAGTGGCCACAAACTGCTTCTGGTCACCGGACGCGAGCTGCCCGACCTCAAGCGCGTGTTTCCCGACATCGGCATGTTCGACAAGGTCGTCGCCGAGAACGGCGCCCTGATCTACACCCCGGCGAGTGAGGAAGAGCGGGCGATCTCGCCATCGCCGGAGCCGAAATTCGTCGCCAGGCTGAAAAAACAGGGGGTAAAGCCACTTTCGGCGGGACGGTCGATCGTCGCCACCTGGGAGCCACATCAGGCGACCGTGCTCGAGGTGATCAAGAAGATGGGGCTCGAGCTCGAAATCATCTTCAACAAGGGCGCGGTTATGATCCTGCCGAGCGGCGTCAACAAAGCCACCGGGCTGGCCGCCGCACTCGAGGACCTTCACCTGTCGCCGCACAATGTGGTGGGTATCGGCGACGCCGAGAACGATCATGCCTTCCTGCAGGCCTGCGGCTGCAGCGTTGCGGTCGACAATGCCATTCCCGCGGTCAAAGGCACCGCAAACCTGGTCACGCGCGGCGCACGCGGCAAAGGCGTCGAGGAACTGATCGCCAAGCTGATCGAACGCGACCACGGGATCGTGCCGAAACGTCATGACGGCATTGTTCTGGGATCGTCCGGTGGCGACGACATCTATCTGTCGCCGACCGAAAGCGTGCTCATCGCCGGCAGTTCGGGCATCGGTAAATCCACCCTGGCCACCGCGCTGACGGAACGCTTCGTCGAGAGCCGATTTCAGTTTTGCGTCTTCGACCCCGAGGGTGACTATGACGGCCTCGAGGGCGCCGTTCGGCTGGGGGATGGGTCGAGCGCGCCGACAAAGGCGCAGGTGCTGGATTTGATGGCCAAGGCCGACAGCAATATCGTCGTCAATGGACTGGCGCTTCGTGTCGATGAACGGCCTGACTTCTTTGCCGACCTGCTGCCTGGCCTCGGCAGCTTCCGTCGCCGCACCGCAAGACCGCATTGGCTGGTCATCGACGAAGCCCACCATCTTCTTCCGAAGCGGCGCGACGATACGCGCTCCGTGCTCTCGCTGGAACTGCCGGGCACGATCCTGATCACCGTCCATCCCGAGGCGATTTCGACCGACGCCCTGCGTCTGGTTACAGCCGTCATCGCCCTTGGCCCAAAGGCGAAGGACGTGGTGAAGGCCTTCTGCCACGAGACCGGCATCGAGCCGCCTAAGAACATTCCCACGCCCAAGGGTGACCGGGTTCTGTTCTGGCGGCCGCAGGCGCGCAAAAAACTCACGACGGTCAAGGTCATCGAACCTCGTCAGTCTCTCAAGCGCCACAGCCGCAAATATGCCGAGGGCCAACTCGATGAGACCGGCAGCTTCTATTTCCGCGGCCCCGACGACGCGATGAACCTCAGGGCCCATAATCTGATGATCTTTGCCCAGATGGCCGAAGGCATAGACGACAAGACCTGGGAGTTCCATTTGCGCGCGGGCGACTATTCGAAATGGTTCCGCCAGCAGATCAGGGACAAGGATCTCGCCCGCGAAACCACCGAGGCGGAAAAGGACAGGAAGCTTTCGGCGGAGGAGAGCCGCAAACGGGTGCTCGATGCCGTTCGGCGGCGCTACACCGCACCGGCAACGGCGCCTGAGGAATAGCAGCCCGGAAGCGGTCATGAACGATGTCGGAACGGCCGGTTCGCCGATCGCGATTGGAACTTGGACGGCGACTTGACGTTCAACCTCCATCGAGAAGGAGAAACGATCATGCCACGAGGCGAGAAATCCAAATACACCGACAAGCAGGAACGCAAGGCCGACCATATTGCCGAAGGCTATGAGAAGCGTGGCGTGTCCGACAAGGAAGCCGAGCGACGCGCATGGGCGACGGTCAACAAGGACGATGGTGGCGGCAAGAAGGAAGGCGGCTCCGGGCGTGGCAAGCACACAGGTCATCCGGCGGCGCACAAGGGCGGCAAGAGCGGCGGAAAGGCGTCCGCTTCCCGATCGGCCGCGAGCCGGTCCGAATCGGCAAGGAAGGCGGCGGCGACCCGCAAGAGGAACGCCGAACACCACGCCCACTGAACGGCCTCGAAGATCGGAACACCGGCATGAAATCGCGACTGGTCAACGAGGCCAACGGCCAACGGACATTTGTCGTGGTGCTCGACCCGGGTGAGGAAGCATTTTCGGCGCTGACCAGCTTCGCGGTCGAGCAGACGATCGGCAGCGCGTCCCTGACGGCGATCGGCGCGTTCCAACGGGCCACTGTCGGCTGGTTCGACCTAGAGGCGAAGCGCTATCGAAAAATCCCGGTAGACGAGCAATGCGAGGTCCTGAGCGCGATCGGTGATGTCGCGACGGGCGATGATGGCAAGCCAAGTCTTCATGTCCACGCGGTGCTTGGCTTGAGCGACGGCACGACCAGGGGCGGCCATCTGCTCGAAGGCAGCGTTCGGCCGACATTGGAAGTCACCGTGGTGGAAGCGCCGGGTCACCTGCGCCGCCGCAAGCGTGCCGAGTTCGGTGTGGCTTTGATCGATCTCGGCGGCTGAGGTGTCGCTTCGCCGAGGGGCGCGACGCCCCCGAAAGCGATGGTTCAGGCAATGACGCACAGGTTCGCCCTACCCCTGGACACGCCGCCTATGGAGGCCAAGGCCGCCGACGCCCTGCCGGAGGGGGAAGGCCTTTGGCAATACGAGCCCAAATGGGACGGGTTTCGCTGCCTCGCCTTCAAGGGCGACACGGATGTCGACTTGCGCGCCAAATCCGGCAAACCTCTTGGCCGTTACTTCCCGGAACTCGTCGCCATGCTGCAGCAGGTGGAGGCCCGTAACTTCGTTGTCGATGGCGAAATCGTCATCGAACTCGAAGGCCAGCTTTCCTTCGACGCGCTGCAGATGCGGCTTCACCCGGCCGAAAGCCGTATCCGCAAGCTGAGCGTGCAAACGCCTGCCCGGCTGATTCTGTTCGACATTCCGGCCGCGCCGGGCGGGACGATCGCGCTTGGCGAACCGTTGTCGCGACGCCGCCGGGCGGTCGAGGGCTTCGTTCGCGATTGCGCCAAGCCCGGCTTGCGGCTCTCGCCCAGCGCGACCGATCCGGCGGCCGCCAGGCGCTGGCTGGAAGGGGCCGGCCATGGCCCCACCGACGGCGTCGTCGCCAAATTGCTGGCCGACCCCTACCGGCCGGGCGAACGCGCGATGGTCAAGGTCAAACGGTTGCGTACCGCCGACTGCGTGGTTGGCGGATTTCGCTATCTGACCGGCAGCAGGGAGGTCGGCTCGCTGCTGCTCGGCCTCTATGATGAGAGCGGCAAACTCGACCATGTCGGCTTTACCTCGACCATCGGCAGGGATGACCGGGCCCGTGTCACCCGAGAGCTGGAAAAGCTGCGTGGCGGACCCGGCTTCACCGGCAAGGCGCCGGGCGGACCGAGCCGCTGGAGCACGCAGCGCAGCGGCGAATGGGAGCCCCTGCGGCCGGAACTTGTGGTCGAGGTCCGCTTCGACCATGTCACCGGCGACAGGTTCCGGCATGGCACCAAACTGTTGCGCTGGCGCCCGGACAAGGCGCCGCGCCAGTGCACCATGCGGCAGATCGAGTGACGCAGTTCGCGCCACGGGCGCGCTCGCTGGCCGGAGGCGCCCTCCCGGCCGGCTCTTTGCGAAATGGCTGGAACAACCTTCCCGATGGCAAGTTGTGCCCCAGCTACACCGCTGGTGGGCTTCACGATAATTGATAATTGGAGATGACAATCATGGCGACTGCGAAGAAAGCGGCACCGAAGGGCCTTGAAGCCCTGTTCCTCGACGGGCTGAAGGACATTTATTATGCCGAGAAGAAAATCCTGAAGGCGCTGCCGAAAATGGCGAAGGGCGCCGAATCCGAAGATGTTTCGGCGGCGTTCGAGAAACATCTGCAAGAGACCGAGGGCCAGGTCGACCGCCTAGAACAGATTTTCGAGCTTCTCGACAAGCCGGCCCGAGGCAAGACCTGTCCGGCCATCGACGGCATCATCGAGGAGGGTTCGGAAGTCCTCCAGGAATATAAGGGCGACCCCGCGCTGGATGCTGGGCTGGTCGGAGCGGCGCAGGCCGTCGAACACTACGAGATCGCGCGCTACGGCACGCTGATCGCCTGGGCCGAACAACTCGGCAAGAGCGACGTGGTCAAACTCCTCAACGAGACCCTTGAGGAAGAGACGGCGACCGACAAGGCACTTTCCAGCCTTGGCGAGGGCGGCGTCAATGAACGTGCCCTGAAACAGGCCGCCTAGCTGGCGAGCGGTTGCCCCGGGCGCCAGGCGATCCGGGGCAACTCCCCGGATTTCGGAGAACGACGATGGACCCCCGCAAAACAAAGCAACCAGCAGTGCAGCCCGACGACGCAGTGCAGGCCGAAGACGCGGCAGAAACCGAAGGTCCCGTGATCGAGCAGCAGGACTGGGACGCGCTCGCAGGCGCGAAAATCCTTCCCGACGACGCCGAGGTGGAAGACGAGGCTGAGGGCGACTTGCCCGAGGAAGATGACGACAATGCCTACCAGGAAAGCGACGAGGCATTGCCCGACGATGTCGAGGAGGCGGTCATCTCACGCGATCATTCAAGGGAAGGCGGCCACGCCGACGACGAGTGACCGAACGACGTCCGCAATCGGGTCAGCCGGCCGCATGCAACGGGGGCTCTTCATTCTCATCAGGATTGGGCAACGGCGCCTCATCGGGCAATCCGTCCGGCTCCGGTTCTCCGATCGGCTTGGGCTTCCAGTTGGGAGCCGGCATGGGCACGTCGCGGTTGGGGTCGGGTTCTCTCGGGTCGGGCATCAAATCTGTCTCTCTTTCGGCGGCCTCTCTTTGGCCGGACCGGGCGGGTTGACCGCAGCACCTATCACCACGCAGAGCCCGTCCCGAGCGCTCGGGACGGGCTCGATGCCACAGGGTTGGCTAGCGATTCTTGTGGCTTTGCTCGCCAGCTCTCACATGCTGTTCATGGGTCCCGCCGCGCATATTGCCGGAGCTGTCGCCTTGCTGGCGCTGATTGCCGCCGGCCGCCTGCTGCTGACGGTTCTTGTCGTCCATGTTCTTGTGGCTCTGCTGGCCTGCTTTCACATGTTGCTCATGGCTACCACCTTTATTGGGCATTTTTCTTCTCCTTTGAGTTACCGAGGCGAACGGCCGCCTCGAGGGTCAAAGAGACTGGTGGCCCGGACGTTCCGTCACATAATATTTCGTGAACCGTGGTGATTCCCGAGCCCGCTTGCTGCGTTCAGGGCGACGACGAGCAGCACGATTGTCAGACCGTTGCGCTGAACAGTATCTACACAGCGACGAGGTGCTAGTTGAGCTGGCCCAGGATTCCAGAGCTGTTGGCCAAGACAAAACTCCAGTAGACTTGGAGCGCTATCGTACAGATCGCGGCCGCCGAGATCGGCACGCCGAAAGGCACCACGCCCCGCTGATCGAGATGCTGGATGTAGACGCGGAAGGCACTTTGAGGCAGCAGGAGCGGGTTCTTCACGACCAGGGCCGTGGCGAGCGCGAAAACCATCAACAGCAGCGAAAATACCGTCAGGCCACTACCGCCGATCAGAAGCGGCACGACCGCCAGCAACTTGACATCGCCGGCACCGATCTTGCGCAGCAACCAGAATGGGAACAGCGCCAGAAACAGCAACAGCCCTGCAAGCGCGCTCAAACCCATATCCCACCAGGACCCGGCCCGGAGCGACATAAGCAGCAGCGATCCGAGCCCGAGGCAGAGCAGCAACAGCACGTCGCGGTTGGATATTTTCTGAGTGGTAAAATCGAGCCAGCCAGTCCGTGCGAGCAGGGCCGCAGCCAGTACCTTCAGCAGTATGGCTTCGATCAGCAGCACGTTCAGCGCTCGATGTTCTGCACGCTGGACGAGAGCAGCTTCAGATTGTTGGCGACGGTCGGATCGTTGGGCGCCAGTTCATAGGCCTTGAGGAAATTGCTGCGCGCGTCCTGCAGCTTGCCGCGCAGCAAATAGGAATAACCGACATTGTTGTAGTATTCGGGCGATGCCCCCATCAGCTTGAACGCGCGGCCATAGGCGCGATCGGCAAGGTCGAAGCGGTGGATGCGGTCGCAGGAAGCAGCAAGTCCCATCCAGGCGCCGCCGTCATTGGGCGCCAGCTGCGTCGCCTTGAAGAACAAGGCGCCGGCATTGCCGTAATTCTCGGCGCGGAACTGGTTCTTGGCTTCGGCAACAGCCTGGTCCGAGGCGTAGTATTCGACGTCGCCGACCGTCTTCAGCCCGTCGAAAGCATCGCCGAATGAGGTCACATCCCCCTTCGACGGCTCGTTGGTACGAACGACACCGTTGGTGGCGTCCGTCTGGCAGCCGGCAAGGACAACCGTCAACAGACAAGCTGCGACAGCGATAACCCTTTTCATATAGTTCCCCTCGAGGATCCCCGACTCACATTAGGACCAAAGCATACATGTAACTAGAAGAAAATGCCCCTCATGCGGATGATCACCGGCAACATAATGACCATCATCACGACAGGGAAGATGCACAACCCCAACGGGATCATCATTTTAACGGGAAGAGAATTGGCCCGTTCCTCGGCGCTCAGGATTCGTTGCCCACGCATCTCGGCGCTATAAACACGCAAGGCATCGGTGAGGCTGGTGCCGAGTTCTTCCGATTGACGGAACAGGACAGCCAGTGCCCGCGCCTCGTCAAGTCCGATGCGATCTGAAAGTTCGCGTAGCGCTTCCCGCAACGGCTTGCCAGCACGCAACTGCAAATTCATGATCGACAGCTGTATTCCCAGCCATTTGTGGGTGGCGGCCATTTCATGGCTGACGCGTTCGACTGCCCCCTCCAGGCTCATGCCCGCGTCGGCGCAGGTGATCATCATGTCCATGAAGTCGGGGAAGGCTCGACGATAGATCTGTTTCTGGCTGTTCTCGAAACGGTCGAGCAGAATGGCGGGTATCACCATGCAGGCCAACCCGAACAGGGCAGAACCAGCAAGGGTGATGAAACCTGGCAGGTGCGGCGGCAGAACCCGCGACAGGAGTGCATACATCGCCAGAAAACCGACGCAGACCGCGACAAGGCGGGACAGCGTATAAATCAGCGGTGCGCTTGATTGATAAAAGCCGGCGCGAAACAGCTTCGCTTCCAAGGCGTTTGGCTCTTCCCGCTCCTTCTCGATCGACTTGAAGTAGGCATCGACCGGCCGTTGTGCCGCAAGCTTGGCAAGCTGATCTTGTCCGAGCATCGATCGGCGGTCTGTAATTTCTTCGCCCATCAGGCTCTGCGCGACGAGCTTTCGTGTCTGCAGAGCCGGCAGGAAGACGAGCGCACCGAACAGGAAGAAGGACACCGCCGCCACAAAGACGGCAATAGACACCAAGAAGCCCAGGTCCTGAATGTTCGAAAACAATTTCTTTCGTCGCCCCAGTCAGAAATCGAAAGTAACCATCCGGTACATGATGAAGTCGCCAAGCAGCGCCCACAACCCGAAAAGCAGAAATATCGGGAAGACAAGCGGGTTGCCCCAGACGCCGCCGTAATAGCCTGGGGCAAGGATTTGAAGTGTGAAGAACATCACAATAGGAAACAAGGAAATGATCCACGCGGAGACGCGACCTTCGGCCGAAAGCGCCCTGATTTTCATGCGCAATTTCTGCCGTTCACGCAGAACCGAGGAAAGATTGGCCAGAATCTCGGTCAAATTGCCGCCCGTCTTGGCCTGGATCGACATCGATACCGACAGCAGCTGAAGGCCCTCGAAGCCGACACGCTGCGAGAGCTTTCGCACGGCCTGCTCGATGCTGAGGCCAAAGGTGATTTCATCGGAGACGATGCCGAACTCGGTGCCGAGCGGATCGGGCATTTCGCGCGCGACCAGACCGATCGCGACCGAAGCCGGGTGTCCGGCGCGCAGCGAACGAACGATCATATCGAGCGCATCCGGCAGCTGTTTGGCGAACTTCCGGATTCGCTTGTTGCGGGCACGCCGGAGGACGAGAAGCGGCAGGACAAGCCCTACGACCAGAAAGACAATGAGCGACGGCAAAGCGGGAAAATTGAAGAGTACCAGCAGCAACGCCATCGCCAGCCCTGCAAGCAGAAATGTTGCGGCGAAGGTCAACGGATTTCCGGTGATACCGGACTGGGTATAGAGCCTGTTCAACCAGACCATACCGAAAAGAAAATCGCCCGAGTCCGTGAGCCCGCGCTCTCGCAGAAGTCCCTGTAACGTTTGTTCGGCCGGGACGTCGCCAGCGAGCCGCTTCAATCGGCGATTAACTGCTAGAGACCGGGAGCGGCGGCCGGCAAATGAAAGATACAGGGCTTCGCCGGCGAGAATGACCGAAGCTGCCGCCAGCATGTAGATGAAGTACAGCAGAGCTTGACCGGTCAGCATCAGAGGGCGACCTGCGGGTTGAAGGCGTCCTTGGCAAAATGGTGCCCCAGGGTTGCGGCCTCCGGAGCGAACCGCGGGCGGACGCCGGTTGCGCGAAAGTCTCCGATGACCTTGCCCTCGGCTGTGACCTCACGCCGGACGAAATGATAAATTTCCTGAAGCTGGACGACATTACCCTCCATGCCAGTCAGTTCCGATATGGATGTGACACGCCGGCCGCCGTCCGAAAGACGCTGTGTTTGAACGATGATGTCAATGGCGGAGGCAATCTGCGCCCGGATGGAGTCGTGCGTCATCGGCATGCCGGCCATGCCGACCATCTGTTCCAGCCGCGAGATCGCGTCGCGCGGCGTGTTGGCGTGGATGGTGGTCATCGACCCCTCATGGCCTGTGTTCATGGCCTGCAGCATGTCGAAAGCTTCCTCGCCGCGCACCTCGCCGACGATGATGCGGTCCGGCCGCATGCGCAACGCGTTCTTCAGCAATTCGCGCTGACGAACCTCGCCCCTGCCCTCGACATTGGGTGGCCGCGTTTCAAGCCTGCCGACATGAGGCTGCTGCAACTGCAGTTCCGCCGCATCCTCTATGGTGATGAGTCGTTCCTTCGAGGGGATGTAGCTCGACAGCGCGTTGAGCAGCGTAGTCTTGCCACTGCCGGTGCCGCCCGAAACCAGGATCGATTTGCGCGCCTGCACGGCGATCCGCAACAGATCGACCATTGGCGGACGGATCGAATTGAGCGCCACTAGGCGTTCGAGCGAATAGGGATTCTTGGAGAATTTGCGGATCGATACCAGCGGACCATCGACCGAGATCGGCCGCACGGCGATGTTGACGCGTGAGCCGTCATCCAGGCGGGCATCGACCATCGGCGAGGATTCATCGACCCGACGCCCGATATTCGAGACTATTTTGTTGATTACGCGCAGCAGATGCGCCTCGTCACGAAACCGGATTGCTGTTTCTTCAACGATGCCATGCCGCTCGATGAAAACCCGCTTGTGGGTGTTGATCATGATGTCCGTGATCGAATCATCCTTGAGCAGCGGTTCGATCGGCCCCAGCCCCAGCATCTCGTCAGCCGTGTCGCTGGTCAATTGATCGAGTTCGCGGGCGTTCAACGGCACATTTCGACCCCGCACGAATTCGCGCACGATCGGGCGGATCTCGATCAGGATCTCATCCTTCGATGCATTTTCCAGAGCGGTCAGATTGAACCGATCGATAAGATGGCGATGAAGCTCAACCTTGAGTGTCAGAAAATCGTTGCCATGCGATTCGATTTCGGTGACCGGAGAAAGGGCGGGAGCGACAGGCAGAACTGTCAGCGTCTCCGTGTTTGTCATGGCCGGCTGTGCGCCTTGCCCCTTGATGAATCGCCCCAGCATAATCGCCTATGCTCCCCTAGCCCTGCATTAGCGGAAACTAAACGTTAACCAATCAGGGCACAAGCGCCGGGGCGCCTCGCGTGCCGGCAATACTTGCAACATAGTTAAGGAGCGCACCGAAAAAATATCGTTTTTATTTCTGATCTCCACGTTACCAAAACATGAGTGGCGCAATAAGCTTTGGAGGCTTCTGTGCCCTTGCGTGCTGCGACACCGGCATCCACCCCATATTTGGCTATAACCTCTTAGATATAAAGGGATATGCCATATGGCTAAAGTAGCCGCCACTTCATTAGATTGAATGCATAATTGTGAACGAATGGTTAAGGGCGCTTGAAAAATTAGACGAATCAAGCTCTTGCTGAAATTTGAAGGCGCTTAGAGCTCGAAAGTTCATGTATTGGAAAGTTAAGGAACCGTTAATCCCATTTGACTCTGCAATTTCTCGGGACCTAGGATCGAGATGACGGGGGATGCTTGGGTATGGATTTCATCCTTTGCTCTGTCTCGTCGGGTTCAAACCTCCAAGGGAGAAATTGACATGAACAAGCTCATGACGATGACCCGGCAGTTCCGCGACGATGAAAACGGCGCTGCCATGGTCGAATATTCCATCCTTATCGGCATTATCGCCGTTGCATCGATTCTGACTGTCCTCGCCATTGGCGGCTGGGTAAACGGTCGTTTCTCGGCACTCTGCACCGCCCTCGACGCAGCGACAGTTGGTTCGTGTAACGCGGCGACTGGCGTCGGCACCTGATCGCCTGACTACACTCAGGCCCGGATCGTTCGAGCCGGGCCTGAATCCGATCGCAGCGGGCGAATCCCGCATTGGGGCTTGGGGCTTGGGGCATGCGCGCCAATACGCTTATCATGATCGTTCTCGCCGGCGTGTTCGGCGTTCTGGCAGTTGTGCTGGTCAATATCTGGCTGGCCGGCCAGCGTAGCGCTATGGCGCAAACAGGCCTCGTTCAAGGCAGCACAGTCGTCGTAGCGGCAATGCCGCTGAAGTTCGGCGACGCGCTCACCGCAGATAAATTGCGCGAAGTCGCGTGGCCGGCGGGCGTGGTTCCAACGGGCGCCTTCAAGACAACGAAGGAAGCTCTGGCAGGCGAGGGCACGAGGCAGGCTCTTCAAACCATTAGCGCTAACGAGCCTGTACTCGCCAGCAAGATCACTGGGCCCGGCCAGCGCGCCACGCTTTCGGCGGTGCTCGGCGAAGGAATGAAGGCCGTTTCCATCAGGGTCAACGACGTGCTCGGCGTTGCGGGTTTCGTCTTCCCGGGCGACCGGGTCGATGTCTTGCTGACCCGAACGGTTCGCGGCGAGGATGGCGCGGACAAGAGTTTTGTCGACGTGCTGCTACAGGGCATGAAGGTGCTGGCCATCGACCAGGTGGCCGATGTGAGCAAGGACAGCCCAACCGTGGTCAAGTCCGTTACGCTGGAAGCCAGCACGAAAGATGCGCAAAAGCTGACACTGGCGGCAGGTGCCGGGCAATTGTCGCTGGCGCTTCGCCAGGCCGCCGCCAGCAAGGGCGAAACCACCGAACGGGTGACACTTTCCGATCTGACCGGCGAAACGCCGGCCGATGTCGCCGCTCGACAGGCAGAACTCGACAAGAAGGCTGCAGCGGAAGCCTTGGCGGCAGCTGAGCGCAAGCGGGCCGACGACAAGCTGGCCGGGCTGGCTCAGGCCGTGGAGAGGGTGGGGAGCCGGCTTGACGAGTTGGGCAAGGTCAAACCCGCTCCGGCCGTGACATCTGCGCCTGAAGTGCGCGAGGTCGTCAAGGAAGTGATCAAATATGTGCAGCCGGAACCGCCGAAGAACGTGACCGTGGGCGTATTTCGTGGCGTGAAGCTCGAGACATATGACGTGCCGCGACAACCATGATAATAATGCGGCATAATACCGCGCGACATGGTGGCTGCCTCAAGCAGCATTTGGGGAGACGGGGAATGAAGGGGTTTTGGTTGAGGATGGCGACGGCCATGCTGGTGGCGCTGCTGTCGAGCGTTGCGGCCGATGCCGCCGACCGCTTCATCGACGTGTCGAACCCCAGCGTCCATCGTATCTTCCTGCCGATGTCGCAATCGGTGACGCTCCAGGTGAATGCCAATCTCGGCGACATCGTCGTCGGCGACGAGAAGATCGCCGACGCGCAGCCAATGACCGACCGCACGCTTTACGTCATCGGCAAGGGCGCCGGCACCACCACGGTCAACCTGTTCTCGCCCGACAAGCGTTCGCTCGGCGTCATCCAAATCGAGGTCGGCGTCGATGTCAGCGACATGGCGGCGGCGATCCGCCAGGTGTCGCCAAGGTCGCGCATCGAAATCGGTTCGGTGAATGGCAGGGTGCGGCTTGGCGGTCATGTCAAGGACGGCGCCACGCTGGCGGCCATCATGGAAGTGGCGCAGCAATATGGTCCCGACGCCATCATCAATGCAGTCACCGTTGACGACAGCCAGCAGGTCAATCTCGAAGTGCGCGTGCTGGAAGCCAAGCGCAACGCCGGCCGCGATCTCGGTGTGTCGATCAAGAGCACGAACAGCAGAGGCACGACTCGAGTCGGAACTGGCATTGCCACCGTGGACAAGGACGGGGCGGAGCTCGGGGCGGGCGAGCTTGTCAGTGGCCTGTTGTCGAACAGCAATCCCTTCGCAGCCTTGATCACCCGCGTCATCGACAGCAACATCAAGGTCGACCTGATCATCGAGGCGCTTGAGGCAAAGGGCGTGGTGCGCACGCTTGCCGAGCCAAACCTCACCACGCTTTCCGGCGAACCCGCCAGTTTCAATGCCGGCGGCCAGGTGCCTATCCGCAGCGTCGACAAGAACGGCGAGGTCCAGATCGAGTACAAACAATTCGGCGTCAATCTCTTGTTCACGCCGATCGTGCTCGCCGACGACAAGATCCACATCCAGTTGGCACCGGAGGTCAGCGACCTGACCGGCTTCACCACCGCCGGCGACCCGATCTTCACCAACCGCAAGCTGGAAACCGTGGTCGAACTGCGCGACGGCCAGAGCTTCGCGGTCGGCGGGCTCCTGTCCAGCAAGACCACCAAGCTTCAGAACCAGGTGCCATGGCTCGGCCAAGTGCCTGTCATCGGCACACTGTTTCGCAATTCGAGCAGCCAGAAGGAAGAGACCGAACTCGTCGTCGTCGTCACGCCGCACATCGTGCGGCCGGTGAAGCCCGGCGAGCAGTTGGCGACGCCTTTCGACAAGACACGGCCCGCGAACGATCCGGAATTCTTCGTGCTCGGTCAACTCGAAGTGAACAAGGACATGATCCGCAAGTATGAAACGGGCGACGGCGTCACCGGCCCCTATGGCCACATGCTGGACTTCAAGTCGAAGGACAAGATGCTCTATGTCAAGAAATAGTGCCTTGATCCTCATTCTGTGCGCCGGATCGCTTTCGGGCTGTGCCGCGGACTATCTGAACCACTACGACTCGGTGACCCTGGCCGCCGGCGACACGCAGAAATATAACTCGCTGCTGCAGACGGTGGACCCGCTCAACCCGGCCTCCAGGAACACGCATATCGAGGGCGACGGCACGCGCGCCGCACTTGTTGCGCACAATTACAAATATCCGCCACCACCGCCGCCGCCGCCAGCCATCACGGTCAATGTCGGCGGGTCGGGTGTGACGACGCCGTGAACTGAACGGAAGGATGCGGAGGGCGCCGGGCATGCGAGGGGCCCTGCAAGAGAGTAGAGAGTAAGGTCATGTTGGGGACCATTCGTGCCTTCTGGAACGATCAACGTGGCGTAGCGATGATCCTCGTGGCGATCATGCTGCCGGTGCTTATCGGCTTCGCTCTGCTGGCAATCGATATGAGCCGGGCCAGCGGACTGCATAACGATCTGCAGAAAGGTGTCGATGCGCTAGCGCTTGCAACGGCCGCGGAACTGGATGGCAGATCGGATTCGATCACCCGAGCCGAACTGGCCAAGACGACACTTCTCACCAACAAAACAAAGTTTTCAACGTCAGGCGATCATACACTCGCCTTGGCTGATGTGACCGTCAAATATTTGACTGGGATACCTGCCGACGACAGCATCAGGTTAAACGCCGCCGGTGTCGACACTAATGGCCATGACTGGTCAAGCACCGATCCCAAAGCCGTGACATTCTCCCTGGTGACAGTAAACCCGTCCGGTGACGCGGATGGTGCCGGTGCTTTCGCGGCAATTTTTCCGGCAAGCTTTCTAGGCGGCAACAACACCGTCGATATTCAGCCCCAGGCTGTGGCCGGATTTGTCCAGTCGATCTGCGAAACGGTGCCGATTTTCATGTGCAATCCGTTCGAGACGACCGACCCGTTGACCAGCAAAACCATCCAGCAGGCGTTCGCCGCCGGGCTCACCTATAGCCGCGAATACCGTATCCTCAAGGTTGACTCGAACCCCGGCCCAGGCAATTTCGGACTGATCGACAACAATCTCACGTCACTGCGGGATGCGCTCGCTATCGGAACCGCCGGCACCTGCTATCAACGCGATAAGCTCACCACTAAGACCGGCGTCACCCTGGGCCAGGTCAACGCTGGTCTCAATGTACGCTTCGACATCTACAGCACTTCGCTGAAGAGCCATGACACCGATTGGCAATATCGGCCGGCGAGCAATGTTCGCAAGGGGGTAGATAAAACCTCTAACTGTAATAAATACACACCCAATACGGACGGGACGGCCATGGCGCTGCCGCCGGGCAACAGCTTCGATTCCGCCACGGGGATGACGAATTCGACCTGGGATCGCAGCAATTACTGGCTGATCAACCACGGTGCCGCATACCCCTCCGTCCCGAGCACCACCAACCCGACCGGCGCCGCTGTGCCGGCTTCGAGATATGACGTCTATAAGTACGAGATTGCGAACGGGCTCGTCGGGGACAAGTCCAAGGCGCCGACAAAGGAAACCGGCGTTCCGGCCTGCTTCAAAGGCACGACGCCGACAGCTGACCCCGATCGGCGGTTGCTCAACATGGCGATCGTCGACTGCATCGCCAACCAAGCCAAGATCAATGGCCATGTCCAGCTCAAGCCTGATGGCTATGCCAGCGTCTTTATAAACAGCCCCATCCAGAAGCAGGATAACACCAAAGACCCCGAAGATCCTTCGGCTGGCGAAAAGCCGATCAGCCTTGAGATCGTCGACGTCGATGGAGGGTTTGCGAACAACACCCTTCTAGACAAAGCATTCCGCAACGAAGCCCAACTGTATCGGTAGAGTCGACATGACCAGGTTCGGCAAAATTATTGGGCGGTTCCAAGGCGACGAAAATGGCGCCGCTTTGGTGGAAGCCGCGATCACCATACCACTCGTGTTGCTGTTGTCGGCTGGTGTGTTTGAGTTTTCCAACATCCTGAACACGCGCCTGCTTCTCGAAGCCGGCGTTGAGGATGCGGGTCGCTACATGGCACGATGCAGCAGTGACTGGGAGACCTGCAAGGGGCGGGCTCAAAACCTTGCTGCCAAGGGGGCGGTCGCCAACGGCAGCGCCAGGGTGACAGGATGGCTGCCGGCGGCAGTTGAGATCACCAAGGCGCGCTCGCTGGACGCGGTTGATGTGGCCACGGGCACGCAGCTTTATCTTAGCAGCAAGAGCACTGTCGATGTCGTGGACGTCAGTACCTCCTATTCTTATCCGGACATCGGCTTCTGGTCGTATCTCGGCTTTGGTGCTCTCACGCTGAGCGTGTCCCATCAGGAACGAGTCATTGGATGGTGACGGGGCGCATCAAGTTTTGGGCCAACCAGTCCGGAGCGACAATGGTCGAAATGGCCATGGTGATGCCGCTACTGTTGACGCTTCTGCTTGGCTTCGTCGATTTCGGCTACGCCTTTTACCAATGGAATGCAGGGAACAAAGCGGTGCAAGCCGGCGCAAGGCTGGCGCAGATTTCTACACCTGTCGTCAGCGGGCTCCTGCTGGAGACAATAACGCAGAGCGATGTAACTAAAATCGGCACCGCGGTGGCTGCAAACACCTACAACTATATCTGCACTGCCAATACCGCGGGGAGCGTCACTTGCACTTGTGGCGCGGGCGCTACGTGTCAGAACCTCAATGTAAGCCAAGCCGCTTTTGATTTCATCTTCAGCGGCAATAGCAGCCGGGCCGGAATGCAGACTTTCCTGCCAATGCTGGCGAAGTCCGAGGTGCGGATCCAATATCAGGCCTCCGGCCTCGGCTACTGGACGCGCCCCAGCGGGCCGGTGCCAACGATCACCGTCAGCATCACCAATCATCCCTTCCAGTTCTTCTTTCTGGGCGGATTGCTCGGGTTCGGAAACATCACCATGCCCTCCATGCTGAGCACGGTCACGGGCGAAGACATGAAGAGTACCTGGCCATGAACGCCATCAACACCAAGGTTTTGCCGACCAAGCGAAAGCAGGTCGCGCTGTTTTCCTCCGATCCGAATTTCAAGCGCGATGTGGCGACGCGGCTCGATGCGCTGGCGATCTATGATGTGCGGGTTGCCGAGACGGGTGATTTTCTCAAGGGGCCGCCCGCCGACACGCGCCCGGGCATCGTCATCCTCGATCTCGGCAATGGCGAATTGCTTGGCAATCCAGGCATCGTCGAGGCGCGCGCGCTGTGGGCGACCGTGCCGCTGATCGCGGTTTCCGACGAATTGACGTCGGAGCAAACGCGCGTCTTGGTGCGCATGAATGCCTCGGACTGGCTGCACAAGCCGCTCGACGGCAAGGAGCTGCTCAACGCCGTCACCTTCCACGACAGCGGCAACCAGGGCGCCAAGAGCCGCATCATCACCTTCATCAGCGCCAGCGGCGGTGCCGGCGCCACGACGCTGGCGCTATCGGCGGCCGAATTCCTGGCCTCGAAATCGACCGAGCGCGCGGCCTCGACCTGCCTGGTCGACCTCGATTTCCAGAGCGCCAATTGCGGCGCCTATCTCAACCTGTTCAACCAGTTCGACCTTGCCGGCATCATCGGCCAGCCGGAACGGCTCGATGTCGAACTGATGGATGTCATCAAGCTGTCGCGGCCTTCCGGCCTGACGCTCTATGCCTTCGAGCGGCCGCAATTGCCGTTCGAGCCGCATGGCGCCGATTTCGTGTTCCGGCTGCTCGACCTCGTGGCCTACCGTTTCGACGACATCGTCATCGACCTGCCCAACATCGAAACGCCCTGGCACAATTCCGTGCTTTCGACGAGCGACGAGATCTTCATCGTCTTCGAGCTCAATGTCGCTTCGCTGCGGCAAGGCAAACGGCTCTACAAGAAGATCCGTGAGCTGCGCGGCAATGCCGTCTCGATCACGCTGGTGGCCAACAAGCACAAGCGCAAATGGTTCGGCAACCACTTCTCGCGCAGCGAGCTGGAGAAGATCTTCAAGGCGCCGAACATCAAGTCGGTCGGCCTCGACAACGCCCTGCTGGCCGACGCCCTGAACCGCGCGATGCTGCCGTCCGAAGTGGATGGGCGCGCGCGCTTCAACAAGGATCTGAAGAAGATGTTCCGCGAGCGGCTCGACGATGCGGCCCGCTAGCGGCCATCGCTTTCGACTGACGGCCGCCTGCCTCCTCGGCCTGGCGCTGGCACCTGCGGCCGGACAGAGCGCGTGGGCGGACAGCCGCCCGCCCTTGCCGGCCATGGGTCCCAGCCTGCGCAAGACAGTGGCGTTTTCCACCGCCGAGAAGATTGGAACCATAATCATCCGCAAGCAGGAAAAAGCGCTCTATCTGGTGACCGGCAAGGGCGAGGCCCTGCGCTACCGGATCAGTGTCGGCCGCGATGGATTTGGCTGGACGGGTACGGTCCAGGTGGGCGCGAAGACGGAGTGGCCGGCGTGGCGCCCACCCCGGGAAATGCGCGCCCGCCGGCCGGAGTTGCCTGACATGGTGCCCTCGGGGCCCTACAACCCGCTCGGTGCACGGGCGCTCTATCTGCTTCGGGACGGTCGCGACACGCTCTATCGCATCCATGGCACCAACGACCCTTCGGGCGTGGGTTTCGACGGCACGTCGGGTTGTTTTCGCCTGACCAATACCGATGTCATCGATCTTTTCAGGCGCGTGCCTGTCGGCACCAAGGTGGTG
The DNA here is from genome assembly GCF_037179725.1 of Mesorhizobium sp. Cs1321R2N1. Taxonomy (NCBI): domain Bacteria; kingdom Pseudomonadati; phylum Pseudomonadota; class Alphaproteobacteria; order Hyphomicrobiales; family Phyllobacteriaceae; genus Mesorhizobium; species Mesorhizobium sp. Cs1321R2N1. Next base: position 84,418 of record NZ_JAPYKP010000001.1, read on the forward strand.
GTCCAATGACGACAATCAGCGATCCCGACGAACTGGTGGCGGCGGCCGAACCGCTATTGCTCGATAAGGAGAAGAGCCGGTTCAGATTAGCCGTTGCCGTCTGTGTCGGCCTGACGCTGTTTGCCCTTCTGAATGCCACCGCGGCCGTCTATCTCTACCGTGGCATCAACGACCTGCGCGCGATCGAGGCGCGACTGGAAGACCTTGGCCAATTCGAGCAGCGAATGAGCGCGCGGCTGGACACCGTCAACAACGGATTCCAAAGCCGGTTCGAGGCACTGGACGACCGGCTGAGGGCGAGCTTCGGCGAGGTCAACGCCACCATCGCCCGGCAGGCACCGGAAATGTCGGGAAATCACGGTGGCGACATGCCGCGCGTCGTGGAACTCCCCTCGCCCGCCGAAGACACGGCGGCGGTCGCCAGCGCCGCCGAGGCGGAGCCCGCCATAGAGGATATGCCGCGCGTAACGCGAAGGAGGTCGGCTCCGGCAGCGCCTCCCGCGCCAAGCTCCAACTACCAGCGGAGCGTATCCCCGGAGGGCAAGGTCACCTACCACAAGATAAACTAGCTCTGGCCTCGGGCGCGCTGCGCTAAAAATCTCGCTGCAGCGCCATCATCCGGACACGCCGCGATTCAACATGCATGCCGAGTTCACGGATATAGGCAAAATGGCAATAGGTGCACGCCGTCACCCCGATGACCGCCAGCATGCAGTTCAGCCAGGTGAAGTCCATCATCAGTGAGAACTGAAAGCCGCTCGGCGCCGTGAACGCGGCAATGGTGCTGGCGGTCTGCGGGCGGCCGCCGATCAAAATCATCGACGCCGCGAGGATCAGTGTGCCATGGTTGGCAAGAAAGAAAGCGGCCGACCTTCTGGCCTGACATGCCATCCAGCAGATCCCCAGTGCCGCGCCCAGCAACGCGAAATTCAGGACCATCGACCCTCCCAGATAGACATCGACCTGCTGCCAGACCATCCCGGACGACGGGTGCAAGGCGAGCCAGATCTTCCACATATCGGGGCTTGCGGGGTAGGTTCCGAGCAGGATGGTGGCCATTCGCTCCGCCGCCAGGATCAGCAGGACAAAGGCCGGGAAGGCGAAAAGCAAGAGTGGTTTGCGTTTCATGGTGCCTCGCAATCTGGCGGGCAGACTAGGCCGCATACATTGCGCGAAGCTTAACGGGGCGTTTTTGCGTCTGCCCACCGGGACCGGTGCCTTCGGACACCCGTGTCGCGGCGAGTCGAGGCCTGAACCCTCGAGTCGATGAGACAGCATCGTGCGGCCGCAGTACCGACGCGGGTCGAATCTATCCGGTCACGACGACGTCGTGAAGCCAGGCGCCCGCGATTGTCCCGCGCAGCCCCAAATCACGTACGCTATTCATGTGGTTGCGCCCCTCGAGCACGCCCTTCGACACACCCAGGCCCTGTCCCGTCAGGCGGTCAGCAAACAAGTTGGCCTGCTGGTGAAAAGGTTCCGTCTCCCGCTCGCCGACCAACACCGTGACTTTCGTCCGGGGAGAGTGGGATTTGCTCAGCGGCGAAAATGCCTCAACTTCCGTGTCGGTGAGACCTATCAAAGGCTCGAGGAAGGAATGCTGAAGGGGCTTCAAATCGTAAAGCCCGCCGAGCAGGAGTGCCGCCGAAGGGGCCAAACCCTCGTTGAACAAAAAGGTCGCCAGATGCGCCCCGGCGGAATGGCCGCTGACGCTTAGCCGGCCGGGATCGCCGCCATGGCCGGCGATATTATCCAGCACCCATTGCCCCGCGCGCCGGACCTGGTCGACGATTGCCGCCATCCTGACGGCAGGCATCAGCGCATAGTCGATCACGACCGCGATTGCCCCCGCGCTCGTCACCGTTTCGGCAATGTAGGAATAGTCGCTTCTGGTGAACATGCGCCAGTAGCCGCCATGGATGAAGATGTGCACCGGGAGGTCCTTACGCGGTCCCTCCGGAAAGAACAGGTCGAGGCGCTCGGCCTCGTGCGGGCCATAGGCGACATCCGCCAGCATGGGCAGCGCTGCCCGCGTCGCGGCGCTGCGGGCGATGATATCGGCCACGATGTCATCGAAATCGGCAACGTGGTCGCGGGTGCGAAAAGGATCCTTCGACATGGTGTCCGCTCAGAAGGTTACAGCGATGTATTTGGCCTCCATGAACTCCGCGATGCCGTGATGCTGGCCCCCTTCCCGCCCGAGGCCGCTCTGCTTTACCCCGCCGAAGGGCGCTGCGGGATCCGACATCAAGCCGCGGTTAAGGCCGATCATGCCGGCCTCGATCTCCGAGGCCACCCGCATGCCGCGTGCCACATCGCGCGTGTAGAGATAGGCGGCGAGGCCGTATTCGGTGTTGTTGGCGTGGAGAATGGCTTGCGCCTCGCTTTCGAAGCGGGTGATGGGCGCCACCGGGCCGAAGATCTCCTCATGCGCCATATCGGCGTCCGGCGAGACTTCGGACAGGACGGTCGGAGGATAGAAAAAGCCATCTCCTTCAAGCACCGAGCCGCCGCACAACACTTTGGCACCCCGATTGACCGCATCCTTGACCAGCCGGTCGATCTTGTCGACCGCCTTCCTGGTGATCATGGGTCCACATTCCGTCTCTGCCCTGGTGCCGGTGCCGATCTTGAGCGCGGCCATGCGCCGGGACAGGCCGTCGGCGAACGCATCGTGGATGCCCGACTGGACGTAAATGCGGTTGGCGGCGGTACAGGCTTCGCCGGCATTGCGCATTTTGGCGATCATGGCGCCATCGAGGGCCGCATCGAGATCGGCATCGTCGAAGACGATGAAGGGCGCGTTGCCGCCAAGCTCCATGGAACAGGAGATCACATGTTTGGCGGCTTCGGCGAGCAAGGCGCGGCCGATCCCGGTCGAGCCGGTGAAGGAGAGCTTCCTGACGCGCGGATCGGCCAGCATGGCCGACGTCAGGGGGCCGGGTGTCGACGTCGTCAGCACATTCACGACGCCGTCCGGGACGCCGGCTTCGCTGTAGAGCGCGGCGAGTGCATAGGCGGTCAGCGGCGTCTCGCTGGCCGGCTTCAGAATGACCGTGCAGCCTGCCGCGAGGGCCGGTGCGATCTTGCGTGTCGCCATCGCGGCGGGGAAATTCCACGGCGTGACGAGGACGCAGATGCCGATCGGCTGATAGTCGACCACGATCCGGTTGGTTCCGGACGGAGCGGTGCCGAACTCGCCGGTGATGCGAACAGCTTCCTCGGCGTTCCAGCGGAAGAATTCGGCTGCGTAACCCACCTCGCCGCGCGCGTCGCGCAGTGCCTTGCCGTTCTCCAGCGAGATCAGCATGGCAAGCGTCTCCGACCGCTCGACCATCAGCTCGAAACAGCGTCTGAGAATCTCCGAGCGCTTGCGTGGCGCGGTCTCGCGCCACCCCTTGGCGGCCTTGGCCGCTGCCTCGACTGCTGCGGCGGCGTCCTCCAGGGTCGCATCGGGAACCGCCGCGATCACGGCGCCTGAGGATGGATCGGTGACCTCAATGAGCCCGCCGTCGGAAGACGGCAGCCATTGTCCGCCAATGTAGAGTCGATGCGGAAAACCTCGCACTTCGTAGGGATCCTGATCGAGCTGGGAGGCATTATAGGGAAGGTTCATCGTCTTGTTCCTGACGTTCACATGGCGCAGGCGTTGAGATCGCCGTCATAGGCAGCCTGGACAAGGCGGCGCATGGCGGTGAGGTCGAATGGGCGCGGGTTGTTCTTGATCAGCCGATCGATGCCGAGTGCCTGCTCGGCGGTCCAGTCGAGTTTGTCGGCCGGAAGCCCCAGGCCGGCCAGCGTCGGAGTGATGCCGATCGCCGCAAACAAACGCCTGATCTCCTCGATGGTCGCGCCCGCCATTTCGTCGGCGCTTCGACCGTGCGGCTCAAGGCCAAGAGCAATCCCTATTTCGGCGATCTCCGCCGCGGCCACACGGCTGTTGTAGCTCATGACATAGGGCATCATTGTCGCCACCCCCAGCCCATGCGGCGTGTGTGTGAGCGCGCCTGCCGGGTATTGCACCGCGTGCGCGGCCGCCGTGCCGGCGGTGCCGAACGCGCAACCCGCCGCCAGCGCTCCCATCATCACGTCGGCGCGCGCCTCTGCGTCGCTACCGTCAGTAAACGCCTTCTCCAGGCTGCGGCCGAGCAGTTTGACGGCCAGCAGCGCGAAATGGTCGGTCAGCGGCGTCTTGCCGATGAAGACGTGGCGCTGCGGCAGGCTGAAGTCACCGTCCCGGCGCATGGCCGTGAAGGCCTCGATCGCATGCGTGAGGGCGTCGGCACCGGCGATCGCCGTCAGGCCCGGCGGACAGGTCACTGTCAGCTCGGGGTCGCAGATGGCAACGGCAGCGATCAGATGGGGGCTCGATATGCCGACTTTGAGCGTGCGGTCCGGATCGGATATCACCGCGACGGGTGTCACCTCCGACCCTGTGCCCGCCGTGGTCGGCACGGCGATGAGCGGCAGCGTCAGCCCCGGAACCTTGAACTCGCCGTAGTAATCGTGGAGTTCGCCGCCGTGGCTGATCAGCAAGGCGGCGCATTTGGCGAAATCGAGACAGCTGCCGCCGCCGATCCCGATCACCATATCGGGCCCAAAGCCCCGTGCTTCCTCGACGCACACCGCCACGGAGTCGCGCGGCACATCCGGCAGGACATCGTCATGGACCAGCACTTCGATCGACGCTGCCTGCAAGGATGCCATGATTTCGGCGAACACGGCCGTACCGGCGAAACGCTCGTCGGTGCAGACCAGGGCGCGTCGGCCGTAGCGAGCGGCCACGACCGGCAGTGCATGGCGTTGCCCCTTCCCGAATAGAATTTCGCGTGGGAGCCGGAGGGCTGTGAGAAGGCTCATGGCAGGCTGCATCCTTGAGGGGTGTCGGAGAAACTCGCATTGCAAAAACCGCACCGAAGATCCTGAACTGAACGGCACCGATAAAATCGTATAGGATATAGTATTGCATTGGTCAAACCCTCGTGTTAGCAGTCTCCCTTGTCGAGAGGCGAAAGAATGCAACCTGTCATTTTGAGCAATAAGGGTGAAGCACCCACGGGAGCGGGTCGCATCCAGCGCACGAGCAGCCTGGCCGAGGACGTCTACGAGGCCATTTTCGCGCAGCTGATGTCGCTGAAGATCGCGCCCGGTTCACGCATCACCGTCGACAATTTGGTCAAGGAGTTCGACGTTTCCCATACGCCGATCCGCGAAGCGCTCGGGCGTCTGGAAGGCGAAGGCCTGGTTCTGAAGACGCATCTGATCGGATACCGCGCCGCACCGCAGATCAGCCGGCGCCGTTTCGACGAATTGTACGAAATGCGTCTCCTGCTCGAACCGCACGGCGCGGCGAAGGCCGCTGCCGCGATGGACGAGGCCAAACTCGGCACGCTGCTGGAGGCAGCAGGCGTGATGTCGCGCCGCGAGGGCAAGGACGAGCGTCTGCGCTACTCAAACTTCGCCCGGCAGGACGCGATTTTCCACGACAAGATCATGGAATATGCCGAAAACGAGCTCATTCGCGAGACGCTGGGTTATCAACACACCCACTTCCACATTTTTCGCCTGATGTACCACTCCCGCGTGACCGAGGAGGCGCTGGACGAGCATGAGGCGATCCTTGCCGCGTTCGGTTCGGCCGATCCCGATGCGGCAGCGAAAGCAATGCGCGCGCACATCGAGCACTCGCGCGATCGCCTGCTGCCGGCCTTCGATTGAGGCTAAACCGATGTCCGCGCCACTGAGCACCAACGACAACGCCGAGGAATACTACTTCCCCAACTCACCATTCTGAGGACGGACAAAGCCAATGCGGGGCGCTGCATGGCCCGCCCGGCTTTTTTTCACACGACAGAGGAACCGACTATGTCAGGCAAGAAAATATTGATGCTCACCGGCGAGTTCACCGAGGAGTACGAGATCTTCGTCTACCAGCAGGCGATGGAAGCCGTCGGCCACACCGTCCACGTGGTTTGCCCGGACAAGAAGGCCGGCGATCTCATCAAGACCTCCCTGCACGACTTCGAGGGCGACCAGACCTACACCGAGAAGCTCGGCCATTTTCAGGTGATCAACAAGACGTTTGCCGAGGCGGAAAAGCAGCTCGATCAATACCACGCCGTATACTGCGCTGGCGGCCGCGGCCCGGAATACATTCGCACGGATAAGCGTGTGCAGGCTATGGTGCGCCACTTCCACGACACCCGGAAGCCGATTTTCACCATCTGCCACGGGGTCCAGATTCTGATTGCCGTGGACGGCGTCGTGCGCGGCAAGAAGGTCGGCGCGCTCGCCGCCTGCGAACCGGAAGTGACGTTGGCAGGCGGAACCTATGTCGACCTCTCGCCGACGGAGGCCTATGTCGACGGCACAATGGTGTCGGCCAAGGGTTGGACAGCCCTCGCTGCCTTCATCCGCGAATGCCTGAAGGTGCTCGGGACCGAGATCCGCCATAACTAAACAAGGCCGGCGCACGTCAACAATGCGCCGATTTCCGTTGTTGCAAGTGTGCAGGCTATGCTCCAATGGTAGCCGCTCGCATCCGCACTTTGAAGTATGCCCTCGGTCGATGAGATCGAGGGCCACCGGCGCCAATCAATCGAAGAAGCCGGCATCCTCCGCCAGCAAATACTTCCTGGCGCCTTCGGCGTCGATGTCGAGACCTAGCCCCGGTGCTTCCAGCAGATCCACCATGCTGTCCTTCACGATCTGCTTGGGCAGGCCGATGACGATGTCGTTCCACCAGGGGTCCGAGGCGCTGGGATATTCGAACGCGACGTAGTTGGCGGGCAAGGTGGCGCAGACATTGATCAGCGCGCCTAGGCCCAGCAGGCCGTTCGCGGTGCCGTGCGGCGCCATCAGGATTGAGTGCATATAGGCGTGCTCGGCGACCCATTTGAGCTCGGCAATGCCGCCAATGTCGGCAGGATCGGGGCCGATGACGCGCACCGCCTGCGTCTCGATCAGCTCCTTGAAATTGTGCCTGAGGTAAATCTGCTCGCCGGTATGGATCGGCGTCGAGGTGGAGCTGGTCAGCTCCCGGTAGGCCTGTGGATTGACCCATGGTACATAGTCGCCGGTCAGCATGTCCTCGAGCCACATCAAATTGTACTTTTCGACCGCGCGAGCGAACTTGATCGCATCGGGCAGCATCCAGCCCGGGCCGCAGTCGAGTGCCAGGCTGACCTTGTCCCCCAGCACTTCCTTCATCGCGATCACGCAATCGAGCATGTGGTTGAAACCACGTTCGCTGATCACGCCCTGATCCATCGCACCATGATAGCCGGCCTTCTTCTGCGTCACGCCGTAATGGAAGTCCTCGATGGTGTCCTTCATGTTGGAATGGAACGAGATTCCTTGCTTGACCATGAAGAAGTTCTGCGGCTGCTCCATCATCCATTTGACGTCGGCGGCGTAGTCTTCCGGCCGGTCGCCCGTACGCTTCTGGCGGATCGAGCCGTTGTAGACGCGCACCTTGTCGCGCACCTTGCCGCCTAGCAGCTTGTAGGCCGGCACGCCCGCGGCCTTGCCGGCTATGTCCCACAGCGCATGTTCAATGGCGCTGACCGCCGCGCCATAGGGCTTGAAAGAGCCGCGTTGGCGGATCTTCAACATGACCCGCTCGACGTCGGTCGGATCTTCGCCGATCAGCGCCTCGCGGAAATGCAGCACCCATGGCTTGAGATAAGGCTTGGTGTACTCGACCTCGCCAAGGCCGTAGAGACCTTCGTCGGTGACGATACGGACGATGGGATGTTTGCCGATTACGGCGCACCGCAGGTCGGTGATCTTCATGGCGCAGTCCTATTTCACAGACGAGAAAGCTGTCGGCGTGAGCAGCTGGCTGCTGATGTTGGCAATGATCTGCCCGTCGCGCTCAGACTCGTCCCGGGCCCTGTGCCATGCCGGATCGGCGACGAAAGCCGCCCATTTCGCCTCACGCTCGGCCAGCGATTCCCAGGCGAGGAAATAGGTGAGGCGATTGCTGTTTTCGCCGATCGCCGTGGTGAAAAACCCGGCTTGGCGGATGCCATGCCTCTCCCAGATGGCCAGCGTCTGGTCGGAAAAGCGCTTGAGCAAAGTCGGCAGTCTGCCCGGCAGGCAGTCATAGATACGCAGTTCGTAGATCATGGTTTCGTCCGTTTCTTTCTTCGCCTCTCCCTTGGGAGCGGTCGACACGAATGGTCGGTCGTTGGCCCTGTGAGCCTGGGGAATGAGGGCAAGGGGTCTGGGCTAACTCCAGGTCCGGTCCCAGCTATATTCATTGTCCCAATGCTCGGTGGATTGCCATATCCCCGTGACACCGGGCTGCAGATGCTGGGTGATCACCTCGTCGACCACATCGTCTATGCCCAGCCCCGGCTTATCGGGCACGGTGATGAAGCCGTCCTTGACAAGCGGCTTGGGCAGGCCGGTGACGATATCGTCCCACCAGCCGACATCGGCGGAGTGGTATTCGAGCGCGATGAAGTTCTCGGTCGCGGTGGCGACATGCGCGGCGGCCATCGCGGCGATCGGACTTTCGGCCATATGGATCGCCATGGCGACACCGTGATCCTGCGCCATATCGCCGATCTTCTTGGTCTCGAGAATGCCCCCACTGGTGAGCAGGTCGGGGTGGATGACCGAGAGGCCGCCGCTCTTGAGCAGCGGCTCGAAGCCTTCCTTGAGGTAGACGTCCTCGCCGGTGCAGATCGGCACCGTGGTAGCCTGCTGCAATTGCCGGTACTGCTCGGTGTATTGCCAGGGGATCACGTCCTCCAGCCAGGCCGGAACGTATTTCTCGATACGGCGCGACAGGCGTATGCCATCCTGCAGCGAGATGTGGCCGACATGGTCGATGGCAAGCGGGATCTCGTATCCGATGACCTCGCGAACCTCGTGGATATACTGCTCGAGCAGGTCTATCCCCTTTTCGGTGAAATGCAGGCCTGTGAACGGGTGCTGCACGTTCTGCGCGTCATAAGCGAGATTGCGGGCCTTTCGCTCCTCGAACGAGCCACCGCGGCCGCGCGGGTTGCCGTGAAACCCTTCGAGCGCGCCGGCAGGTGCGACCACGGCGCCCGGGACATGGGCGATCTGCATCAAGCCCAGGTCCATCTTCAAGAAGGTGAACCCGCGGCCCATGCGTTCCTTGAGGCGCTTGCCGGTTTCGGTGCCGCTGGGTTTCTCGGCGTCGGTATCGCAATAGACGCGCACGTGATTGCGAAACTTGCCGCCCAGCATCTGGTAGATCGGCACGCCATAGGCCTTGCCGGCGAGGTCCCACAGCGCGATTTCGACCGCCGAGACGCCGCCGCCCTGCCGGCCGTGCCCGCCGAACTGCTTGATCCGGCGAAACAGACGGTCGATGTCGCAGGGGTTTTCACCAAGCAGCCGGCTCTTCAGCATCAGCGCGTAAGTGGCGCTGGCGCCGTCGCGCACCTCGCCAAGCCCAACGATGCCCTGGTTGGTGTAGATCTTGAGCAGCGCCGAGGTGAACGGCGCGCCGACGATTTCGGCCACCCGCATGTCGGTGATGCGAAGCTCGGACGGCTTCGAGTTGGTGTTGACCCGGTTGAGGGCCTCGTCGGCTCCATCCGTCTTTGGCATGACTTATCCTCGTTCTGATTTGCAGGCTTGTCGCCCGCATGCTGCCGACAACGTTGCTAGCCCAGTTCGATCTCATGGGCTTGCAGGTAATCGCGGTTCATCTCGATGCCGAGACCCGGCCTCAACGAGAGCTTGAGGCTGCCGTTCGAAACGTCGAGCGGCCTGTCGACGAGATGATCGTACTTGCCCAAATTCCACTCCGACGTCTCGAGCTTGTAGAAGTTCGGAACGGTCATCATCACCTGTGCTCCCGCGACCACGTTGATCGGCCCGGCGGCGTCATGTGGCGAGACCGGGATGTAATAGGCTTCGCACAGAGCGGAGATCTTCTTGAGTTCGGTAATGCCGCCGGTCCAGGTGACGTCGGGCATGATGTAGTCGGCGAGCTTGTTCTCGAGAACCGGCACGAAATCCCACTTCGTGTGGCCGCGCTCGCCCCACGAGATGGCCGCACTGACCTTCTCGCGCACCTGCTTGAGGGCGTTAAGGCTCTCGGGCGGGCACGGCTCCTCGAACCAGTCGATCTGGCCGGCTTCCTCGAGGCTGCGACAGAGGCGAATGGCGGTCGGAACGTCGAAGCGCCCATGCGCATCGATGAGGATGTCGACATCGGGCCCCGCCGTTTCGCGGATCAGAGCCGTGAGTTCGGCGGCCTCGCGCTCGTCCTTGCGGGTCATGCTGCCATCGAGATAGCCGTCCCGCTGTTCGCGGGACACGCCGCCGGCACCGCGACCCTGGTGGGGGAAAGGATCGAACTTGAGAGCAGTGTGTCCGGATTCGACGATGTCCAGGATTTCGCGGACCACAGCATCCTTGCTGGTGAATTTGGCCTGGTTTGGGTGGGTGTAGAGCGCGATTTCATCACGGACTGGCCCGCCCAACAGCTCGTAGATCGGTTTGCCGAGAGCTTTGCCCCTGAGATCCCAGAGGGCTATGTCGATCGCGCTCACGCATTCGACCGCGGCGCCACGACTGCCCATATAGGTGAAGCTGCGGAAGATCTTGTGCCAGAGATACTCGATGCGCGCCGAATCCTCGCCCGTCACCGCGGCTCCGATCTGTCGAAGGATCGTGCAGAGGGCGCGGTTGGCGAGCTTGGTGGTGGTGGTGATCTCTCCCCAGCCGCTCAGCCCCTCGTCTGTCGTCAACTCGACGAACAGGAATTCCCCCCAATAAGAAGCATCGGACTTGATCAGCCACGGCCGAACGCTCGTGATTTTCATTTCAACTACCTTTGCCAGTGAGGGTCAGCCACGATGTTCCAGACCTGACCCTCGTCCTATCCGGCCCGAGCGGCGTTGCGCGCACGCATGTGTTCGAGAACATGCCGGCCGGAACCCTCGACATGACGGGAAATGAGTTCGGCTGCCTTGTCTGCCTCTCCCGCCTTGATGAGCGCAATGAGTTCGCGGTGTTCGCGAATGATCGCGGCACGCCGCGCGAGCGTGAAATTGAAGCGTCGGCTCACCGCTCGCAGCACTTCGCGATGCTTCCACCAGAGTTCGGCGGCATGGCGGTTATAGTGCCGCTGGTACATCACGGTGTGAAAGGCGGTATCCAGCTCACTGTGCCTGAATGTGTCGGCAAAGTTGTTCTCTTCAATCAGGCCTTGGATACGTTCCAGTTCGGCGATGTCCTCGCCGGTGGCCATGCCCACAAACCATCGCGTCAAGGCTGGTTCGATCAGAACACCGATCTCGTAGATGTCGCGAACAAAGTCCTGATCAATGGGCCTTACACGCGCGCCGCGATTGGGAGAAAAGATGACGAACCCCTCGCCCCGCAACAGTTGCAGGGCCTCGCGCACGGGGTTGGTCGAAGTGCCGTGGCGGCGCGCGAGATCGGTGACGACAAGCCGTTCGTTGGCGGCGAGCCGTCCCTCGATGATGTCTTCCCTTATTAGTTCGTAAAGGGAGGCGCCCTCGCTGGAGGCTCCGATGGCGTCGATCCCCGGAGGTGGCTTTGCTTTAAAGTCGTTTGTTTCGGCCAAGGGCCGGCTCCCCAAATTAATACACAGTCTGTCCGATATCACGCACAGTTTCCCTACACAATGTACGATCTGGCTCGTTGACAGGCAATCCATGATCTGAAAACGTACTAAGCGATCGAGAGGATACACCGTACTAAAAGAACCATCCTCGCGATCGCAGGGCGGAGAACCAGGGAGGATACCTATGACGAGGATCATGCTCGGCAGTGCGGTCCTGCGCGGCACTGTCGTCGGTGTTTTGGCGGCATCGCTTATGTCCACATCGGCGCTGGGTGCGCCGCCGGTCGACCTGAGCAAATGGTCGCCCGAATATGTGCGCTCCATCGCCGGAACACAGGAATTCGACACGGCCGGCGATTGCGGCAAGGTCACCCCGCTCGATTACAAGGGGCGACTGACTTTCTGGTATCAGGGCGTGTTCGAGGGCGATCCCGACCTCCTGCGCCAGTACTACAAGGATTTCTTCGAGACTTTCCGCAAGACCTATCCGAACATCCAGCTCGAGGAACAGGCCCTCACCTATAACGACCTTCTCGACAAATTCCGCACGGCGCTCCTGGGCAATGCCGCGCCGATGGCGGTCCGCCTGCAAATCCTGGGCGGTACCGAATTCGCCTCGAAGGGCTATCTGCAGCCGCTCAAACCAGAGGATGTCGGCTATTCGACCGAGGATTTCTGGCCGGGCGCCATGAAGGCCGTGACCTGGGATGGGGTGACCTACGGCATACCGACGAACAACGAGACGATGGCGTTCATCTGGAACGCCGACATCTTCAAGCGTGCGGGCCTCGATCCGGACAAGGCTCCGGCAACCTGGGACGACGTCGTCAAATATTCCAAGCAGATCCACGACAAGCTCGGCATTGCCGGCTACGGCCTCGTGGCTCGCAAGAATGCCGGCAATACGCCCTATCGCTTCATGCCGCAGTTGTGGGCCTATGGCGGCGGCGTCTTCGACGAAGCCACCGCGAACCCGACTTACAAGGAGGTGGAGCTCGACAGCCCGCAGAGCAAGGCGGCGCTGCAAGCCTCATACGACATGTATGTCCGCGACAAGTCGGTTCCGGTCTCGGCACTTACCAACCAGCAGGCCGACAACCAGCCTCTGTTCGTAGCCGGCCAGCTGGGCATGATGATCTCGCACCCGTCCGACTACAACGTCATGCTCGACCTGCAGGCAAAGGCGACGGGCACCGACAAGGAGAAGGCGCAGACCGTCATCGACAATATGCGCTACGGCCTGATCCCGACTGGCCCTGACGGCAAGCGCGCCGTCGTGTTCGGCGGCTCGAACATTCACATCCTGAAGCCCGAATATGTCGAGGGCGGCAAGGTGGACGAGCCGGCCGCGAAGGCGATCATCTGCATGTGGACGAGCCCGGAATGGTCGCTGAAGATGGCCTATGCCGGCTCCAACCCGGGCAACCTCAACGGCTTCAAGACCAAATGGATGAAGGAACGTCTGGACCACATCAAGTTCCTCGATGTCACGACCTCGATGCTGCCGTATGGGATCCCGTTCCCGGCGCTGCCGGAGTCGCCCGAGATCATGAACATCATCGTCCCGGACATGCTGCAGAATGCCCTGACCGGAGCGATGACCGTCGACCAGGCAGCGGACGACGCGGCCAAGAGGGTGAAGGACCTGATGGGCGGACTCTAGTCCGGACCTGACCTCCGATCTGGCCGGCTGCACCAGAGTGCAGCTGGTTCATTCCGAAGAACAAGGGCACGCCACAGTGACGATCGTGACCGGCAAGGCCGAGGCTCGCCGAAAATTGCAACCCGGCAGGTCCGGCGCGTTGCGGAACATCTGGGAGCATCGCGCCGACTACGCATACGTGCTCCCCGCGATCGCCGTGATGCTCGTCGTCATCGCCTATCCGATCTACTACACGATCGAGCTGTCGTTCTATAAGACGCCGCCCGGCCTGCAGCTCCGCGACAAGACCTTCATCGGCTTCGACAACTACACCACCATCCTCACCAGTGAGGTGTTCTGGAAAGTCACCCGGAATACCCTGATCTGGACATTCGGGTCGACTTTCATCTCCTTTGTCCTGGGGTTTGCCACGGCGCTGGCGCTGCACCGCGACTTTGTCGGCCGTGGCATCCTGCGTGCCATCCTGATCATTCCCTGGGTGATCAGCGCGGTCGCCGCCTCCTATATCTGGAAGTGGATCTACCATTCGGATTTCGGCATCATCGGCGCGGTGCTGGTGGGCCTTGGATTGACCGACCGGCCGCCGAATTTCATCGACAACGTCAGCACGGTGCTCCCCGCCCTGATCGTCGTCAATATCTGGCGCGAGTTTCCATTTGCCATGATCATGATGATGGCCGGCCTGCAGACTGTGCCCGACCAGTTGTTGCGCGCCGCGAAAGTCGACGGGGCCAATGCATGGCAGCGTTTCTGGCACGTCACCTTCCCGCACTTGCGCAACGTCTCGGTGGTGACGATCCTGCTGCTTGCCGTGGCCAACTTCAATTCCTTCATCATCCCCTGGATCATGACCGCGGGTGGACCATCGAACGCATCGCATATCTGGATAACCCATATTTACGAGCTCGCCTTCGGCCGGCAACGCTGGGGCGTGGCATCGGCCTATTCGGTGCTCCTGTTCCTCATCCTGATGATGCTGGGCTACTTCTACGTCCGTGCGCTGAGCGGCAATGAGCGGAAAGAGGGTGGCGCATGAGCACGATCGCCGAGACAGCCTCTCGAGGCCAGATCCGTCGCCGCATGCGCGTCGACGGATGGCGGTGGGCCGGGCGCATCTTCCTTCTGTTCATGCTGCTTTACACAGCGCTGCCGATGATCTGGATGCTGATTACCTCGATCAAGTCGGGCTTCGCGGCGACGCAATTCCCGCCGCAATGGTGGCCTGACGAGCCCACGCTTGCCAGCTACCAGAAGCTCCTCGATCCGCAGAACAGTGTCGGCCAGGACTTCCTGCGCTTCTTCTGGAACAGCCTGTTCGTGTCGACCGTCACGACAATCCTTTCGGTGATCGTGGCTGTTCCCGCGGCCTATGCGTTTTCGCGCTTCACTTTCCCGGGCCGGAACTTCCTGTTCTTCGCCGTGCTGCTGCGCAATATGTTCCCGGCAGTGATCTTTCTCGTGCCGCTCTTCATCCTGATGCGCGCGATCGGGCTGGTGAACACGCATGGCTCGCTGATCCTGACCTACCTCACCTTCGGCCTGCCCCTGGCGATCTGGCTGCTCAAGGGTTTCTATGACAATATCCCGGTGCAGCTCGAGCAGGCGGCGCGCATCGACGGGGCAACGCGGTTCCAGGCCTTCATCATGATCGTGATGCCGCTCTCCACGCCGGGGATCATCGCCACCGCGATCTATTCCTTCATCGGCGCGTGGAACGAGTACATCTACGCCTACACCTTCCTCTCCAAGAACGACCAGTTGACGCTGCCGGTCGGCATCCAGCGCTTCTTCTCGGAAAACACGACGGACTTTCCGGGTCTGATGGCGGCGAGCTTCATGATGAGCGTGCCCGTCGTGGTGCTGTTCCTCGTCCTGCAACGATACTTCGTACGCGCCCTGACAGAAGGCGCGGTCAAGCATTAGGGAGTTGCCGATGGCCCACGTGCTCCTCAAAGATCTCGTCAAGACCTACGGCAACTTCAAGGCCGTCAACGACGTTTCGCTGACGGTCAATGACGGCGAGTTCGTTGCGCTCGTCGGCCCTTCAGGCTGCGGCAAGACAACCACGCTCAATCTCGTCGCGGGGCTGACCCCGATCACATCGGGCGACATCGTCATCGGGGAACGGGTGGTCAACGATCTCGACCCCAAGGACAGGGACATCGCAATGGTGTTCCAGAACTACGCGCTCTATCCGCAAAAGTCGGTCTATATGAATCTCGCCTTCCCGCTGCAGATGCGCAAACTGCCCAGGGACGAGATCGACAAGAAGGTCAAGGAAGCGGCGCGCGTGCTCGACATGACGCACCTGCTCGAACGTAAGCCGCGCGAACTTTCGGGCGGCCAGCAGCAGCGTGTGGCCTTGGGCCGCGCCCTTGTGCGCGACCCCGCCGTGTTTCTCATGGACGAGCCGCTCTCCAACCTCGACGCCAAACTGCGCGTGCAGATGCGGTCGGAGATCAAGCGCTTCCATCAGGACCTGAAGGCGACGATCATCTATGTGACGCACGACCAGCTCGAAGCCGTGACGATGGCCGACAAGATGGCGGTGATGAACGGCGGCTTCCTGCAGCAATACGATTCACCGGCGCAGGTCTTTGCCCATCCGGTGAACATGTTCGTCGCCAGTTTCATCGGCAGCCCGGCGATGAGCCTTATTCCGCTGGAGGCATCGACGGCACCGGGCGGTACCGTGTTGACCAGCGCGGAGGGCTGGAGCCTCGGGCTCTCGCCGCGCAACGTCCAGAAGGTCACGAAGGCAACGACCAAAAAAGTCGTGCTCGGCGCACGTCACTCGACGATCAAGCTGCACAAGAGTGCGGTGCCAGGCAGCATCCCGGCCAAGGTCTACACGGTGGAACCAACCGGAGACGTCACCTTCGTGCAGGCGTTCCTGTCCGGCGCCGTCGTCAACGTCAGCGTGCCGCCGAACATTGCCGTCGCGCCCGACGAGCAGATCTGGCTCGAGTTCGACCAGGAGCGGATGCATCTGTTCGACGGCGAAACTGAAATGGCCCTCGAGGCCAGCTGAGCAGGCGGATGCGTGTGGAACGTGGGCGTGGATGACTACGAAGCTTAAGATCACCGCGATCAAGCCCTATCCGGCATGGGTGGGAACGCGCAACCAGATGCTGGTCAAGGTCGAGACCGACCAGGGCATATTCGGCTGGGGCGAGAGCGGCCTGAGCGGACGCGAGAAGGCCGTGGCCGGCGCGGTCGAGCACTATCGCGAGTTCCTGGTCGGCCGCGACCCCATGCAGATCGGGCGCATCTGGCAAGAGGTTTATCGCAGCCAGTATTTCGAAGGCGGGCGAGTTCTGCAGGCGGCGATATCCGCCATCGACATCGCCCTTCACGACATCAAGGGCAAGGCGCTGGGGGTGCCGGTCTACGAGTTGCTGGGCGGCAAACAGCGTGACCGGATCCCCACCTTCGCCTCGACCGGAGACGAGGCCGAGGGCGACATTGCCATCGAGCGGGCCCGCGGGCTATGTGCGCAGGGCTGGCAGGCCATCCGCTTCTTTCCCGTCGGGCAAAACAGCAGGGACATCTTCGAGCCACGCCAGTCGATCGGCGCTACCGCGAGCATGCTGAACAAGGCGCGCCGGGCGCTGGGCGACGATGTCGTCCTCGGCATCGACTATCACCACCGGCTGTCGGTGGCGGAGGCAGCGAGCTTCTGCAACAAGCTCGACCGCGGCGTGCTCGATTTCCTCGAGGAGCCGATACGCGACGAGACGCCGGAGGCCTACGAGTCCCTGCGCACCATGACCGGCATCCCCTTCGCCATCGGCGAGGAATTTGCCAGCAAGTGGCAGTTCCTGCCCTACATCGAGCGCGGTATCCACCAGTTCAACCGGCTCGATATCTGCAATGTCGGCGGGTTCACCGAAGCGATGAAAGTCGCCGGCTGGAGCGAGGCGCACTATGTGGACCTGATGCCGCACAACCCGCTTGGTCCGGTGTGCACGGCCGCGACCGTGCATCTGGCCGCCGCGGTACCCAACTTCGCGTGGCTCGAGACCAGGGAACCCGAAGCAAAGCTTGGCTTCGACAATTCCGAATTCTTCCCGGTACAACCGCGGCTCGACGGCCCCGATTATCCCGTCAGCGATCTGCCGGGGCTCGGCGTCGAGGTCAACGAAGAGGCGGTCCAGGCGCAGAGCTTCCGTTTCTGGGAAGCGCCCCACCTCAAGCGCCGCGATGGTTCTGTCACGAACTGGTAGTTCCCTTTCAATCGGAGTCCACAATGACGCATACTTCCGACATCACGCGGCCGCCCAAGGATCTGATCGATGCGCTAAGGGAGATCGGCGCGGCGACGGTTGCCGGCACGCTTGGCCATATGGGCTTCCGCAATCCGCACATGGTCGGCCCGGTGGCGCAGAACCATGGCAAGTCGATCGTCGGGCCGGCGCTGACGCTGCAATTCATGCCGCAGCGGCCGGACCTCTTCACCGAGGGAGAATATGCCGATCCGGAGACGCAACTGCACCGACACGTGCTCTACCACGCGCAGGAAGGCGACGTGGTCGTGGTCGACGCGCGTGGCGACATGAGCTCGGGCGTCTTCGGCGATATGATGTCGACGTATTTCAAGGGCAGAGGCGGCGCGGGTATCGTGATCGACGGGTGCATGCGCGACCGACCCAACGTCGAAAAGCTCGATCTGGCGCTATGGCTGCGCGGCTGGACGCCCAACTACCACGTGCAAACCAGCATCTATCCCAACGCCGTCAACGTTCCGATTGCCTGCGGCGGTGTCACGGTGATCCCCGGCGACATCATCGTCGCCGACGATGACGGGGTGGTCGTGCTGCCCGTCGCAATGGCCGCAAAGGTGATCGAGGAATCCCAAAAGCATCACGACTGGGAGGAATTTTCGCGCATGAAGCTCATGGAGGGCGGGTCGTTGCAACGCTATTATCCGCTGCACCCAAGTGCGAGCGATGAGTATGAAGTTTGGCGGACAACCAACCCGAAACTCTGATGAACGGACGAGGTCATGGGATGCCCCTCCAATGCAGGCAGCCGCACGTCGCCAGAACATTGTCGGCGCGATCCAGTAGGTCATCTCCGCCGCCATCTCGGCGATCATAACTGGCAGCGTGCGTTGGCTGCTGTACGGCTACCCGCGCTCGACCAGCCAAACAGATGCCAGCCGGGTGAGTGGGCCGATGATTACGCCAGCCCAGGTAGTGTCTCGCTCTCGTCGATCTTTGTATTCTTTGCGGATTATTTTTTGTACTTCAGAACAGCCAACCGTCGTAAGTATCCAGCTGTTTAGCTGAGACGATCTCCTCCACATTGGGCTGTCGCTGTCCGGGGGGCCAATCGACAGATTGAGACGCTCCGCCTTCCGGACAAGCCGCCGCGTTTTTATCTCTGCAATCTGTTCATAGTACAGTAACGTTTCCCAATAATGTCGGTACTGAACCTTTTCCCGCTCCACAGGCGTGCAAGCATTTGCCAGGTCGACGTCATAGGCGTGGTCGAGCATCTTGATGGTTCGCCGGTACGCCTCGATTTCCAACAACTCTTTGATTTGTAAAGGTATGGTCATACGACCTCCCAGCCCCCCGCAGCCAAACAAAAAAGTTACGGCCTTGTATGGCGTCCAGTCCATTCGACTACTTGGATGAGG
Organism: Mesorhizobium sp. Cs1321R2N1; assembly: GCF_037179725.1. Taxonomy (NCBI): domain Bacteria; kingdom Pseudomonadati; phylum Pseudomonadota; class Alphaproteobacteria; order Hyphomicrobiales; family Phyllobacteriaceae; genus Mesorhizobium; species Mesorhizobium sp. Cs1321R2N1. The sequence goes on from NZ_JAPYKP010000001.1 coordinate 103,306, forward strand.
TCACAACGCAAAAGAACTAGACGCGCCTAGTTGACCGATTGAGACGGAGAAGCGTGTTCGCGCTGTATGCGACGGTTGGGATGCGCACGGGTTCATGATCGATGTTGTGGCCTCCGACAGGCCTGGTTTGAGGCGATCGCGGCAGCATGACGGCTACGCCCAAGTCGACGACCTGCGTATGGCGGTGGCAGGAAGGGTTCATGGCCGAGGCGTCGACGATCTGCGGCGCCCCACGCCAGGGACAGCGACCGACAAGCCAGCCGGAGCTTCCGCAAACATATCGCCAGACGGGGGCACTGATAGCGCACACCTCCCGATAGCAAATGTGCCATCGACCGAAGTATCAGACACCATAAATCGCTCTAGAAAAGAGACTCGCCAAGACGGAGGGCGTACGATCCCGTCTGTATTTCCCTGACCTGGACACCACCGATTGGCGTAATTGCCTGGTTGTAAGTATGCGTTAGATTGGCCAGTACGGGTGCGTAGCGTTAAGCCCGCCGCAGTGGCCGGTGCGGTCTTCACGTCCCCGGAAGGCTGCCCCTCCGCACCGGCCATTTCCTTTACGGCTCTGCATCGACTACGGCTCGGTAGTTGACCCTCGGCGAGGGTCGGTGCGCGGTTGAGACCGGAATTGCGCCATCAACTCGAAATGTAAGACCGATCAAATCCGGCTATTTTGATAAGTCCCGCGTGGTCATGCAACTCGACCACACCATTGCGGAACGAAACCAACCCGTTTTCTCGCAAATCCTTCAACACGCGACTTACATGCACAGCAGACAGCCCCAACGCGTCGGCCAACTGGGCCTGGGTCAGCGGGCATTCAAAGCGCTGCGGATAACCTGTGACCGATCTATGTGCGCGGCAGCCCAGTTCGAGGAGAAGGTGAGCCGTGCGTTCAATAGGTCCTCTTCTACTGACTCCTGCCAGATGTTCGGTGACCCTTGAGTACCGCCGTGCCTCAGCCAGCATGATGGCCTCGCAAATGGACTGCGGATAACGCGAAAAACATGTATGGACCGGACCCGTCAACTCGATCGCGGTCACGTCCGAGAGAGCCGTTACCGTCTCGCTCCCGTCTCCGCAGAACTCGATGAAGGCAATTTCGTGAGGGAGCGCAAAATCGACGATGAGACGAGAGCCATTCCGCAGGGTTTTGGCGAATGCGGCCCACCCCGCGGTCATAACTAGGATAAAGGATCTAGCCTGATACTCCCGTGCAATCGTCGTGTTCGCCGGATAAAGGCGCCGGACAGCTCCAGGCAGTACAGAGATTCCCATTTCTGAAATTGGTTCAGCAAGGGTAGGCTCCCTCGCCAATCCAAGAGCCTGCTTTGATAAGCTCATTTTGTGTGATTACCCCAGCCGTGATCGTCCCTCAGGCCCAAACTAACAGCTACACATAAAGTTCCATTTATAGTTTCATCCGAATGGAGGCGCAACCTACCACCGTTGGGCACTACCTTACCACCTTCGGAGGATATCAGCATGCAGCAAAGGTCATAAAGAGCCACCATGCCTGCTGGGGCCACTCAAGCCGGTACAGCGCGGATAGCCAAGAGCGTCGGGCGCACTGGCTAGTCGGGGGTCACGATTTTCATTGTTTTGGCCGCGGCACCTTTGTTACGCTCGGCAGCCGTGCGGTCCATCGGCAAGGATTTGTGACCGCAACCGAATGAAAAAAGCGAACCAGCTGCCGTGCATCTCCGCCGAAGCCGGCTCTTATGATCTCTACCAGATCGACTTCTGCAAGTAGCCCGTGGGTCCGCCAGCAGCAACCCGGTCGCCCGCAGTCGACCTTTTCCTTTGGACTGCGCCCAGCCGGAGCATCAGCGCTAGCTGGCGGTCACTTCACTTGGCCGAAACTATCCAAGGCAGACCTACTCAACTTGACACCAGTCTTGTTCGACGTTTTTCTTCTGAAAGAACGTCGGATCCTGTTGGTGGAGTTAATGCCGAAACCGCCGATCCCACCGTCGGATCTAGCGGTTGGAACTCTTGCCAAGGAGGCCCAGGGATCACCTGAGCCCCACTTTCGAGACCCTCTGTTATGCCCTCCGCAACGACCGGCTCCATTGTTCTAGCTGCCGGTTTCCGGCGAAGCCGCGAGGTCGACGGATGCTTGGCCTTGTAGGTCTGCCGTCTTTCCTCGGCAACTTCCAGGTCATCGAGCACCGATATGGCCGATGCAAGGCGATTTTCGATTTCGGCAAGTCGCCTGCTGGTGGAAATCAGGGCAACTGAAACCAGCAAACTGTAGGCGAGCACGACAATGGCTGCTCCTGCGGGGCTTTCGATGCCGAACACGATCAAGGCCCCCACTCCAATAAAAAAGGCAAGGGCACCATAGCCCAGCAACCGGCCCTTACTTAGAAGAAGCATCAACGGCCAGGTTGCAGACAGCATCAGAATGGCTAACGGTCTGTTGACCGCCCAATCTACAAGTCCCGGAACAATGTCGCTGTAAGTGTCCATATCAACCTCGAAACAAACGGGCCGGCCGGCCTCTTCGTCGTGTGGGAGCGTAGGCCGTCCCGCGCGCGCCGGCTCGGTGGTCGCGTTATAGAGCACCCGGACGAGCGATAGATGTCCCTGCGAACGTCCTAAGGTCTGAAAGGCTCATCGGGTAGACCAGATCGACCTTTAGCCGAATTACTACTCAATAATGGTAATGGCGGCGGTGTGCGCGAAGCTGTTATGTTTTCGGCTGACCGGCGACGCGATCGTTGGTGGGCGGAAGCGATTTGGACATGCCGGATGGCGGGGTGCGAACCCTGTCAGCGGTCTCATCGCGCCTAACAGGCAACTGCCCAAACAAGTTGAAGTGAAGCACATTCAGCCGACGCTGAAGGGTGGGCGTTGTTCTGTTGATCGCTAAGGATTCGGCAATGGCAAGTTCAATTGACAGTCCGACCATGACCAGAGAATTACTGCCGCTCGACGTGCGGGAGATTCTTGATTTCTTTCTCCGCCGCTGGAAGCTTGTGTGCAGCATTGCTGTAATCACCTTTGCCCTATTTGTCGCCGCCGCTTATCTCCTTCCACCATCCTACACGGGCGTCGCACAAGTCTTACTCGATTCCCCGGTCGACTATATGACCCCGCAGGATTATTCCAATTCTGATTTTGCCGACAATTCGACATTTATCGAAAGTCAGATTGCGGTTCTGAGATCCGCCTCGCTTCTTCAGAAGGTCGTCGACAGCGAAAAACTGACGGAAGACCCGAAGATCGGGCCGGGGGCATTAATATGGCTACAGGGCGCCCTTGGGGTTTCGCGTGTCGGATTGGCGGATGTTATTGAGATCTCGGTGACCGCCTACGACCCGGGGAAAGCAGCATCGCTGGCGAACGCAATCTCCCAGGCCTACCTCGCTGATCGAGTAAGGTCCCGTTACGAAGGGGCCAGGAAAGCGTCCACATGGCTCAGTGAGCGGGCTGCATCTCTGCGAGCGGAACTGAGCCTTTCGGAACAAGCTGTCCAGAAGTTTCGGATCGATCACAATCTATTGGCGACGCCAGCAGGCAGTTTGACTGATCAGCAGCTGTCTGAATTGAATGTCGCATTAATCACCGCACGCGCCGAATTGTCGGAGAAACGGGCACAATATCAACAAGTTGACAAATTGCTGACTAGCGGAGGCGACATCCAGTCGATGCCGGACGTCTTGCAGTCCGTGGTTATCAGCGCGCTTCGGGCCCAGATCTCTGGAGTGACACGGCGGGAAGCCGACCTTAAATTGAAATATGGCGATCGGCATCCGGATGTCCTGGCGGCGCAAGCCGAGCGCCGCGACATCGAGGGGCAGATTACCGCCGAAGTCCAGCGTCTCATCGGCAATCTGAAGAATGAAGTGGACGCTGCCGAGGCCCGGGAAGCTTCTCTCAGCCGAGCCTTGAATTCGGTATCCAACCGATCCGAAGTCGAAGGTCAGGTTGGCGTGCAGTTGCGCGACCTAGAAAGGATTGCGGCCGCGAACAAGGAGCTGTTTGAGACATTCCTTTCACGCGCCAAGCTCACCGAGGAGAAGTCTACCCTGCTGAACAGCGGCGTGCGCGTGATAACCGATGCGGTCATTCCGGGTTCGCCAAGCTTTCCGAACAGGCCTCTATTCGCGGCGTTGGGACTTGTGCTCGGCTTCTTCGTCGGGGGCGCAGGCGCCGTTCTTCGTGAACTTTTCGCTTCCGGCTTCTTGGCAAAGAAGCAGATAGAGGAAGAGCTGTCCGTTCCGGTTCTTGCATCCATCCCACGGATGGCGGGCTGGTCGAGAGACGCCCAGTCCCAAGCCCAACCTGTGGCTTATCTCGAGCGCAGACCGCTATCGAGGTTTAGCGAGGCCGTGCGGCGGCTCCGCCTGGGCATCGATGCGACGCCCGAACAGGCCCGCTTGCCGCGCCTCATGCTGGTGACATCGGCGATGCCCGGCGAAGGAAAGACAACCCTGGTATTGAGCTTGGCCTGCTCCGCAGCGGCCGACGGCGAACGGGTTCTGGTCGTCGATGCGGACTTGCGGCTTTCGGCCACCACGGCCTTCTTCGGCATGGCAGACAAGGTCGGGCTGGTCGACCTTCTGACGTTGCCGGTGAAGGCAGCAAACGCAATTCATCTGGACGAACGCTCGGGGATATCCCTGCTCCCTGCGGGCGCAAGGACCCGGAACCCGCCTGCCCTTCTTGCTTCGGCACGGATGCGCTCGGTTCTCGAAGAGCTTCGCGGAAAGTTCGATACGGTGATCGTTGACGCACCACCTGTTGGAGCCGCGGCCGACGCCACGATCCTGGCGCGGTATGTCGACAAGGTCCTCTTTGTCGTGAAGTGGCGCGAAACCGCGCGCGAGGCCGTTGCAGAAGGAATTCGACACCTTGGCGGTCGATCGAAGATTGCCGGCATCGCCCTGACAATGGTGGACGAACCAAAGCTGCCAAAATATGGCCGATACACGTCCCTCGAAAGTAGTGTCTCGGACAGTTACTATCTCAACTAGAGAAATGTTTCGCCATGCAGCACGCTGAATTATACCATGATCGCTACCCGGAGCCGGTTGGAAAGACTTACGGCGGGGACCTTGCGCGTTGGTACGTGGTCCAGACGCACCAACATTCCGAGAGCTTGGCGGAGCGGCACCTGCTATCGCAAACCTTCCGAACATACCTGCCCAAGCGAAGGCGAACCGTTCGCCACGCTCGCAGTGTCAGAACCGTCGCCAGTGCGTATTTCGACTGCTATCTGTTCGTCTCGCTGGCTGCTCAGCAAAGTTGGTACCCGATCAACTCGACCGTCGGCGTGCGAAGACTTGTCATGAGCAAAGGAATGCCGGTCCCGGCGCCATACGGCGTGATCGAGTCCTTGATAGCCGCAACCGACGAGGACGGAATTTTGCATCCCGATATCTTATTGAGGCCAGGTCAAAGAATTCGAATCATAGATGGACCGTTTTCGGAACAGCTTGGCGTTCTTGATCATGTTGGAAGTGCTGGAGCAGTCAAAATTCTTCTTGATATAATGAATCGTTCGATTCCAATCACGATCGACCGAGATAAACTTTCGGTTATATCCTGAATTCTATACCTTAGTTTTCGTATAATATCTTTTTGCACGAAAGATGCCGAAACCACCCGGCAAAGGAAGGATGAGTTGGCACCCAATTCACCCTCGATGCGGCAGCTTGCAAGGCGACATCCAAGGCTGCAGGCCGGCGTTGAAACCATTGGGTGCTGCGTCTCAACGAAATCAGCGCCAACAGGTTGGATATACCTCGCCGATACGATGACCGGCGACGATGAGCGAATGACGCTCGACGCGATCAACCAGGGGAAACCCCTTGCAACCTTCACGTAAATCCAAACCCGGAAGCTACCGTCCGACGGATCCCGGAGAGGCTCGGGACGGCCTGGAGCCGCAACAATATCGTCGCTGGGTTCCAAAAGCCAAGGCAAGCATGCTGGTCGAAGCGTTGACGCCGGGGGTGAATGTTCCAGCGCCAGCCAGGGTTGTTGGGGCGAGCTCGTCGACCAACAAAGCAGATGCCGGTGTTTCTCAAACCGACGCAAGCGCCTCCTTGCTGCCCCTCGAAACAGTCCCGGCCCTCCCGATCGCCATCGAACTGTTTCGAGCATTCAATGAGAGCGGCCTGAAGTACGGAATAATTCAGGATCTCGCATCCCTGCAAAGCGGACTTGCGGGCCGCGACGACCTGGATCTCCTTCTGGACAAGCACGACTACCCGGTCTTCTGCTCGATCGTGAGCAAGCTGCACGGCTGTCGCAGCGTGAGCCTGTCTTGCTACGACAATGTCTGTGCCGGCCGGGAGGACTGGTTCCTGCCTGACTTTCCAAATGGCCGCTATCTCCATCTGGACATGCATATCGGGATCCGTGTCGGCTGGGAATTTCGCAAGCGATATCCGGTATTCGACTATGCGGCGATTACACGATGGGAGTCGATTTGTGTGAACGGGGTGTCGATTCCAGTCGTCTCACCCGAGGACGAGATTCGAGTAACCATTGCCCGCTTCGCCTTCCGGACCTGGGCATTGCCTTGGCGACAGTGGATCACCGTCGGTGGTGGTTGGAGGGACCAGTTTGCACGCCCGCCACTTCCGTCAGGCCAGCAAGGCTTGGGTGTCGCGGAATACACGCTTGGCGGCGGCAGACTGGCGAGCTGCAGGTTTCTGCAAAGCGTAGACGGTTTGATGGCAAACCGCAGAGATCTTGCCAGACTCCGGCGTTCAATCCGTGAGGCCTGCGGTTTTACAGGAGGTTACGGGATCGCCGATGCCGGCGTTCATCTGGCCCGCAAGACCTCATATCTGGCGTTGAGGTCCCTTCAGCGCCTGATGCCCGGCACATTCCCACCAAAGAGGCGGCCTGCGGCTGGCGGCTTTGTAGTGGCGCTCGTCGGCCCTGATGGCATGGGAAAGAGCACTCAAGCTGATCGGCTGACACGGATATTTCGATGGAAATTCGGGTGTGCGCAAGCATATGTCGGAATCGGAGACGGCAATGGGTGGTGGCTCCGCAAGGCGTTGCAGACTCTGGTTTTTCCCTACAGACGCCGCCTAAAGTCGTTGGCCCAGCACGATGGCAACAATTCCTTCAGCCGAAATTGGTCGAAGGGAGGACTCGCCGCTGCCGCGCTGGCATTCTGGGCAGTCTTGATCGCGTTAGAGCGATACGCTGTCGTGAAACGTGCGCATCGATGGGCTACGCGCGGCCTGATCGTCATTTGTGACAGGTGGCCGCAGGCGCTGTGTAGCGGATATCTGGACGGGCCAACCGTCCCACAGCACCTCTTCTCCGTCCCCGGCCTGTCGGTTCTCGCCCGCCTCGAGCAAAGGCTCTATCAAAAGATGGCAGAATGCCAGCCACAACTCACTTTGCATCTCGTTTCAGATTTTGCCGTCTCCGAGCAGCGCAAGCCGGGAGAGATCAGGAAAGAAGCGTTCGATGCGCGGCTATCGCTGATGGCGGAGTTGCGAGACAGGGACAAGAACATCCGAACCATTGACGCGAGCGCCGGCATAGAGGCGGTCGGCCAGGAACTGTTCAGGCATATCTGGTTGTCCTTCTGAGAACAGCTGGCGGCTTAACGCCGGCATTCACCACAGCAGACGCGCTGGCCAGCTTGCCACGATCGCGCCAAGCAACAGCCGATCCAGGCCGTGCCAGGGAAGCCGCCGAGGAGCCCTCAACGCTCCGCCTCCAGGCGCTCGCTCACCCGGATGCGCCGCCCCGGATTCATGTCCCCTGAGGTATAAGCAAATGAAGATTGTTCATGTGCTCACCAGACTGCTTCGGGCAGGCTCCGAAGAGAACACACTGGCCTGCTGTCTCGCTCAGGCGCGGCATGGCCACGAAGTGCTTTTGGTTCACGGCCAAGAATACGATGCTGGATTACGGGCGTCGGTTGCCGGAGCCATCAGGGTGGTGACTCTGGAAAAACTGATCAACTCGATCTCGCCATCCCGTGACATTTCCGCATTCGGGCAACTCACTCGCCTTATACGCGATTGGCAACCTGACATCGTGCACACACATCAAAGCAAAGCCGGGATCGTCGGTCGCCTTGCCGCCAAGGAAGCCAATGTCCGTTGCATCGTACATGGCGTGCACATTTTACCTTTCGTGCATGTGGGCAACGCGCAGAGGCTCATGTTCCTGGCTGCCGAACGCCTGGCCGCGAAAGTCACGCGCGCTTTCATCGACGTCAGCCAGGCCATGCGCGACATTTGCATCGCCAATCATTTGGGCAGTCCCGATCAGCACCACGTCGTCCATTCCGGTTTCGATCTGACACGCTTCGCGAACGCGCAATGGCCGCAGGAGCCGCATCTGCTCCTGGGAACGGCCGCCGGAGAGCCTAAGCCGCCGGTGATCCTTATGCTGGCCGCACTGGAACCGAGAAAACGCCATGTAGAGTTCATTGAAGCATTTGGGCAAGTCGTCGACCGAATCCCAAACGTGCGACTGATCCTAGCCGGTGAAGGGCCGACTCGGTCCGCTGTTGAGGCGGCGATCGAACGATCCCCGTTCGCAAACAACGTTCGCATGATCGGCTACCATTGCGAGCCTGAACGACTAATCAGCCTGGCAGATGTATGTGTGCTGACGTCCATGCGAGAAGGACTGCCTCGGGTCGTAATGCAGTATCTGGCGGGTGGCCGAGCCAGCGTGGTCTCGCACCTGCCGGGCGTGGAAGAAGTGGTGAAGCATGGCGTGAACGGAATTGTGACGCCAGCAGAAGATGTTGGCGCCGCAGCGGCGGCGATCGCCGACCTTCTGCAAAATGAGCGCTATCGCGCTCAACTGGCTGCCAGCGCGAAATTCACCGACCTTTCGTCATGGGGGATGGATGCCATGTGCGACAGGGTCGAGTCGATTTATCAGTCCGTTCTTGAGTCGGCTCTCTCAGCCGCAAGGCCGAATGACCCGCGAATTCGCGATGGCCTCGCCAAGCAGACCGTAGGACTGCACGGATTTTGATCCCTTTTGCTCCTTCGACGGAGCCCGGATTTCCAAGGCTTAATTCTCGACAACGAATACCTGCCGTGACGTTCCGCCGATGAATGTCGACTGGTCCTGACGGCAGCATGACAACGGGAGTACGACGATGCGTTTGCGTGCCAACCAGCAATTTCCATCCAAGCCTTCGCCGCAGGATTGGTGCCGATGGCTATTTCCAAGATCCGGACCCGTGGCCGGCCGCATGCTCGCGATGATTGGTGGCCTCGCCATTGCCGTTGTTCTGCTCGCGGCAGACGCTTCCCGTGCCGATGGCTATACATTCGACACCGGCGACGTCCTGCGCGTATCCGTGATTGGCGAGACAGCCTATCCTCTGGAAGTCGTGGTCGATGATCGGGGCTCGATATCACTTCCCATGTTGGGTGATGTCCAAGCCCGCGGCCTCAGCAGCGTTGCCCTTTCGCAGGCCATTCAGCGTGCATTCCAGCAGCAGAAGCTCATCCTCGAGCCCTACGTGAAAGTGGAGATCGGCCAGTACCGGCCATTCTTTATTTCCGGGACGGTTGCTCATCCCGGATCGTACCCGTTTCAACCCGGCATTACGGTTCGCCATGCACTAGCCATAGCAGGCGGCTTTCGGGCTACGACCGCGGGAAACACGGAGCCGGCCCTGCAAATAGCGGATCTACGCAGTGCGCGCGCAGGTCTGGCGATCGAGGAATACCGTCTGAAGGTTCGGCTTGCCCGGCTCCAGGCGGAAAGCCGACAGGACAAATCCTTCGTTGCCCCGCCGGATCCGCCAGTCGAGTTTGGCGTCCACTTGATTGACGACATCGTAGCATCCGAACAAGCGCAGTTGGACGCCCGCCTTGCCGCATATCGGGACGACATTTCCTACCTTGATGTCTCGTTGGAGCGGGCCAGGAAGGAAGCGGATATGGTCGCTGCCACTCGAAAGGAACGGGAAAAGACCGCGGACATTCAACTCGAGGAACTGCAGTCTGCCCGGTCATTGCGGGAAAAAGGCCTTGTCACCAATTCGAATGTCATGACGGCCGAACGAGCACATACCAGCTATCGCGCCGAACTTTCGCAGACCGAGCTGCAGCAGGAGCAGGCGCAGCAGGCGATGCTGACCGCTGAAAGCGAGCTGCGAAAAAAGAAGCAGAGTTATGAAATGGACTTGATCTCGCAGACCCAAGACACGCAGGTCGAGCTGGGGAAAATTCAAAGTCAAATAAGGTATGTCGCCGACAAGCTTCTCTTTATATTTACATATGGCGAACAGAGGACCTTCGACGACTTGCAAGGCTCCGTGAAGATTTCGATCTTCAGGCGCGACCAGAAAGCCGCCCACGACATCGTCGCGGATGAAAACACGGAAGTCAGAGCTGGCGACGTCATCGAAGTCTCGATTGTGGCCAACAAAGGGTTCTACGCCCCGGACACTTCCGGAACAACGGCGATCCCGAATGCGAAAGGGCCGGCGCTTCAGCCAAGCCTTATCGGTCAATAGCAAGAACACATGCCCGCTTGCTCGGTCACGGCTTCGCTTCAGACTGCGGCCTCGCTCCGCAACGATCGTGGGTTCGTTGGGCCATGATCGGGCGGACCTTTGAGGGACCAGATCATGCGTGCGTTCAGAGACCAGTAGCGCGCGGCGGAGCTTTTCATGCCGGTCGGCGCGATCCTGGCTAACCTTTAGAGACGGAGACCTATCATGACAGCAATAGAGCTGAAACCTCCGATTTTCCTGATCGGCAACTATCGATCTGGAACCACAATCGCACAAAAATTAATCGGGCTGCACCCCGACATCGTTACCTGGTACGAGCCGAAAACAGTGTGGCTATACGCCGATCCGGCGCGGCGTCATGACGAATTCATCGAAACCGACGCTACTGATAGGGTCGCTCGCTACATTCGCGGCAGATTCCTTGAATATCAGTCGCAACACGGCAACAGACAGATCATGGAAAATACGCCTGCCAATGTCCTGCGGGTGCCGTTTGTTCACAAGATATTTCCAGATGCAATATATCTCTATATAACGAGAAATCCTTTTTCTTACATAAGCTCGATGGAACTTAAATGGCAGCGAGCTAAATCTTTAAAAGGTCTAATACGGCTCTTGAAGATGACGCCCGTGTCACAGATTCATTATTATGCAAGGGACGTTCTGAAGCAGGTGGTCACAAAAAGGCTGCTGGGGAAGAAATACACATCGATCTATGGGCCACGTTACAACGGGATAGATCGGGATTTGAAGGAGAACGAGAAACTGACGGTGATCGCGCGCCAGTGGGCGCGCGGCAATCGAAAGGCTCGCGAAGATCTCGCCAAGCTGGGCAATGGCCGCGTTCTATCTTTTCGCTACGAGGATTTGATACAGGATCCCGAGTTGGTCTTGCGGCGAATCTATGAGCATTGCGGGCTGAACTGTACTGACGATATCGTCCACAAGGCTAAGGAGATGATCGATCCCGGTCGCCAGCAGAAGTGGCTCCGCCTCGAAAGGAAGGATTTGACGGCGATCATACCGGAGATCCGGGATGAGATGGAGTTCTATCGCTACGAAATCCCCCCGCTCCTTCAAGAGGAAAGGCGCGCTGGGCGGGCAAGCGAGACCGCTGCCGAGGCCCTTTGATGCCCGATGCGCACGCAACTGCAAATAGGTGCGGTGAAGCTGAGTGTCAAAGGACACGGATGACCCTTACGCCGTCATCGCGGCAATGACGAAAATGACCATGGCGCCGATGATCACGGGCGCATCGCCTGCGGCTCGGCGGATCCAGGATGGACGCAGTGGTCGCCTTTTTGAACCGGCCGACGAGTGGAGAGAGATGTGAGCAACAACCGGCGGGGGCTGGCAAAACAAAGTGTCGTGGGCATGTTCTGGACGGGCCTGTCGATGGGCGCCCTCGCGGTCGCCGAGCTCGTCGCACTTCTCGTCCTGGCCCGATTGCTCTCGCCCAATGAGTTCGGCCTTTACTCCGCAGCGCTGATCGTCATCAAGTTTTCGGCGATCTTCCAGGGACTTGGCATCAGCCCCGCAATCGTCCAGCGCCCGGTCCTGGAAGAACGACATCTTCGGGTAGGGTTCACCTTGTCGTGCCTCCTCGGCCTTGTTGTGTCCGCCCTGGTATGGGCGATGGCACCGGCGATTGGCGGTCTGCTTCGGCTCCCCGATCTTGCTCCGATCGTTCGTGCCATCTGCTTTGTGTTCCTTTTCCAAGGCGCTTCCATGGTGGCATTGGCCGCAGCCCAGCGCGCGCTGCGGTTCCGCTGGCTGGCGCTCGTCGACGCCTGCGCCTTCGCCGCTGGCTACGTCGTTGCCGGTCCAGTGCTGGCTTGGTTCGGCTTCGGTATCTGGGCCCTTGTCGGCGCGCTTCTGATCCAGCAATTCATCCGCATGGTCGTGCTGCTCGCTGGCCAGCCGCATCCGATGCTACCTTTGCTGGAACGCCGCGCCACCGTCGAGCTGCTTTATTTCGGAAGCGGTTTCACCATTGCCCGGATATGCAATTACCTCGCCACCCAGGCGGATAGGCTTGTCGTGGGCCGCTGGCTCGGGGCAGATGCGCTTGGCCTGTATGGCCTGTCGTCGCAGCTGATGACGACGCCGGCGGTCATCGTCGGGCAGGTTCTCGATCGAGTGCTGTTCCCGACCATGGCTCTGGTCCAGGAGCAGCCGGCGCGGCTTGCTCGTGCCTATCGCAGCGCGGTCGCGGGTTGCGCTCTGCTGGTCCTGCCGGCCAGTGTGGTCGTAGCGATCGTCGCGCCGGAGTTGGTTGCTGTCATTCTCGGGCGGGGATGGGTCGGGGTAGTCGCGCCGCTCCAGATTCTAGCGTTCAGCATGCTGTTCCGCACGAGCTACAAGCTTAGCGATTCCGTCTCGCGCGCAACAGGGACGGTCTACGCTCGTGCCTGGCGCCAGGCGGTTTTCACCATCGGCGTCTTCGCGGGTTCCCTCATAGGGCAATTCTGGGGCATAGAAGGCGTGGCGTTCGGCGTCGGCGCGGCCTTCGGGATCAACTTCTTCCTCATGGCACAGTTGAGCCTCCGCGTGACCGGCATGACATGGGGGGACTTCCTTGCGGCGCACCTGCCCGGGCTCGCGCTCGCGGGTGTTGTCGGGACTGGCGTCTGGGCAGTCGTGGACTGGCTGCGCGAGTTCCATCTATCTCCTCTTCCCCTGCTCATCGATACGGCATTGCTGGCATCCGCCGGAGGCTTGCTTCTGTGCTGGATCCTGCCGTCGCTGTTCCTTGGACGGGACGGCCTATCACTGCTGCGCCTGCTCGCGGCCGTGGCGCCTGCCTGGCCCAGGCTAAAGAAGGCAACAGACTGACCAGCAGGACATTCGGGCCGCGGCTTTCATGCGCCTGCGATACGGTGGCCATTCGCGCCTGGGGTATGGGAACTGACCTCCTGTCGGGCACGTCGCGATGCCGGCTTTAATCACGGGAAATTGGGGAAGGGAAATCCAACATGACTAAACTGACTGAGGTTGGCGCGAAATTCCTGATGACTGAATTCGGCAGCGATGCAGGCATTGGCGGCGACTGGCTGAACATTGACGATTGGACCCAGCCGAGCGGAAAAGAAAGCGGTAACGAGACGGGTCATGTGCTCTCCGATCTTGGCGAGGGGCTTGCTGCCGAAACCGGCCAGGGCAGCCACACTCCGAACTTGGAACTAGCCGCGAGCAAGCTCGATCTCACTTCCGGGCATGGGATCGTCCCGCCATCGGTAGACGATGGCGGATTGAAATTCACCGGACAGGCCGAGGTGCCGGCCGGACTTGCTATCCATCTGGACAGCACCTTTGTCGACAGCTCCCGGAATCATGCGGACAGAAGCGTCACCTACACCGCCCCTGCCCTTGCAGACACCGGCACGGTCTCGACAGGGGGCGCTGTCGCCACCAGCAGCCTTCTCGCCGCCAGCTCAAGTGCGATCGACCCGATCTTCGAGACCAGGGTGGCGACCGCAGGCGACGACGTCGAGGAGAAAGGCTCCGGTACGATTGGGACCAACATCAACGATCTGGAGCTGGGTTATGACGGCAGCACCCGCCAGACAGTAGGCCTTCGCTTCACCGGCATCGACATCCCTAAGGGTGCCATCATCACCAGCGCCTACATCCAGTTCCAGGCCAACGAGGTGAAAACCGGCGCGGCCTCGCTGCTGATCCAGGGCGACAACACCGACGACGCCAGCCCCTTCACCAGCGCCGCCTTCAATGTCTCCTCGCTTCCCCGGACGACGGCATCCACCGCCTGGACACCGGACCCGTGGACCATCGTCGGCGAACATGGCCTTGCCGAGCGCACGCCGGACCTTACGGCTATCGTCCAGGAGGTCGTCAACCGCTCCGGCTGGGTGGCGCTCAACGACATGGCCTTCCTGATCAGCGGCACCGGGACGCGCACCGCCGATTCATACGAGTACAATCCCGCCAGCGCGCCGCTGCTGCACGTCGAATACCTGTTGCCAGGATCCGGCAAGCCGGTGGCCTTCAACACACCCGCCGATAGCAATTCAGCCGCCAACGAGATTAACGAGCTCGCCGCGGCCGGTGCCCCTACCGGAATTACTGCTTCGGCCACCGATCCCGATGCCGGATCGAGCGTCACCTACAGCATCAACGATGCGCGCTTCGACATCAATTCCAGCACCGGTGTCATCACGCGCTCGGCCGTCGGCACGCTCGACTTCGAGACCCAGCCGTCCATCAACCTGACGGTGACGGCGACCTCCTCCGACGGCAGCACCGCCAACAAGAGCTTCACTCTCGCCGTCCTCGACAGCCCGGAATCGGTCGCATTCAACGCTCCGCCCGACGCCAACACCGCAGCCAACCAGATTCTCCAGAGTGCCCCCGCCGGTACTGCCGTCGGCATCACCGCTTCGGCCTCGGATCCCGATGCCGGCTCGACGGTCACGTACACGATCGACGACTCGCGCTTCGCCATCAATTCCAGCACCGGGGTCATCACGCGATCGAGCAGCGGCACGCTCAACGCCCAGACCGAACCGACAATCAATTTCCATGTCAAAGCCACCTCATCCGACGGCAGCTTCGATACTCACACTTTCACCGTCGACGTCACCGGTAGCAGCCAGCTGCCGACATCGGTGACCCTGGCCCATACCATCCTGACCTCGCAGTGGTCGCCGCCGAGCCCCGATCCTACTGACATCGTCTATATTTCTCACCTTGGCACGCTGCTGGTTGCCGACAGTGAAGTCGATGAAATGCCCATTTTTACCGGCAAGAATCTCTACCAAATGAACCTGGCCGGCAATCTTATGGGAACGCTCAGTACCATCAACTTCTCGGACGAGCCGGCCGGGGTGACTTATAATCCTGCTAACCACCATCTCTTTTTCTCGGACGACACTGGCACGAAGAGCGTCTACGAGTTGAACCCAGGCAAGGATGGGCTTTACAATACGTCCGACGATATCGTGACCTCATTCAAGACCGCCGCGTTCGGCAGCAAGGATTCGGAGGCTCTTGCCTACGACACAAAACGCGGAGTGCTCTATCTCGAGGATGGCTCAAACCATAACATTTACACCATCGCTCCGGGCCAGAACGGCAAATTCGACGGCGTCCCAAGCACGGGCGGCGATGATGTCGTGACGAGTTTTTCTGTGCAATCGCTCGGAAACCCTGCTGACGGGGGCCTCGCGTATGATGCGGTCCACGACCTGCTTTACGTCATCGTGTCACGCACCTCGGTGGCAATGATAACGCCAACCGGGGATCTGCTGGGCACGCTCGATATCTCGGCGGCCGACGCGCATAAACCGGCCGGATTGGCGCTGGCGCCGAGCAGCGACGATCCGAGCCATCATATGAGCCTCTATATCGTCGATCGGGGCGTGGACAATAACACGGATCCAAACGAGAACGACGGCAAGATCTATGAATTCCATTTGAACGATTGGGTAATCGCCTGATCCGGCACGGCTTCGCGCCTTCAAGTCAGTCGTTAGGGCGTCCGGCAATCCGCAAGCTGCCGGTCGGCTAGTCTCAGCGCCGCCAGTGAGCCGTTCAGGCGACTACAGCATGTCGCGGCGAATAGGATTCGCCCGACCTGCTGTAAGCTTCTGATTTTATGCATGTCGTTATTCCGGAACCGAGGACACTTCCGGGCGACATGCATTAGCGTCTTCCCGAACCATTCGAATGCTTCCATCCCATTCACGATGCGTTCGGGGCTTCAGGCGAGTTGAGCGAGGATATCGTCGACAACGCCTGGGACCGTGCCCGCCGTGTCGATATCGATGCCAACGGGAAGATATTCTCGGGTATGATGGTAGCGCAGTACCAGCCGCCGCTCGGCCGGATCGAAACCTGGCTCATTCGGTCGCCCATCCAATCGTCGGTTCAACGTCTCAACGTCTACGTCGAGCACAAAGACCTTGTCGAATAAGTCCAGGAATTTCTGGAAATTGCGCGACCCGCCACAGAAGAAGGTGGCAGGATGGGTGGTGTCGGCAGCAATGGCCCGGACCTTGTCGACGGGCCAAATCCAGTGCGCGTATCCCCAGGCGATGCGATCCTCGCCTTCGGGTGGTCCTGGCAGTGCCTTGCCTGTTTCGGGGTCGCCGACATAGGCCAAGACCCGGTCACCATGGACGACATGATAACCCCGCCGCTCCAGTTCGGTAGCGACAGACGTTTTTCCAGTGCCGGAACCGCCTTCGCCAACGTGTGTCAGCGCCGATAAAAAAAGCCCGGACCGCCGGCGGCACTCTGGGCGCCGCAAGCGGTCTGGGCTTTCACGAAGGGCTGAGCCCTATGTCGTCGAGACGCTGTTTTTCAGCGACCTGCTCAATGATCTTTTTTCACCTGGCCGGGCGGACCGACGTGAATATGGTTCTCGTCTCCCCAACCATTGCCGGGGCGTGTGCCGCCCGATTTGGCAATTGCCTTGGAGTTCAAGCTTGTGCCGAGCAGAAGCGTCACAGCCGGCGGCGTAACCGCCGCAAAACGCCCCGCCTTCTTAAGAAAGTCACGGCGCGCTTGAGCCTCCGAGACCAGCGTCTCTTGCGTCCGTTCCGAGCGTTTTGTGCTTTCTATTGACATTTCGACCTCCCACAAACTTTCTCAAATTCGCAGGTTGATCTTACGCTTTCCATACAGGCGCACTAGTTCCCCAAAAGGCTTAGATTTTCGTGCGAGGATTGAAGAGCGTGCGAGCGACGCGATGCAAGGGGTCCGACGGCCCACGTTTCGCCAACCCGTAGGCGCGTGAAAACCGCCATATGCCCCACATCAAATTGCCTGCCAGGCGCAGCGGGGCGCCTATGATGGGGTGGGTCGCCGTAAAGACGCGCCTCCAGTGCTGGAAACGGACCATCGGGCGTTGTGTACATTTTGCGGGGATTCTGGTTCCAAAGAAATGATGCAAGGCCAAGAGCTGGGTGTCGAGCGCATTGCGGGCGCTCCGATCCGGCATGGATTCCTGCAGTGACATCCAGTCCACGTCCTCGCTTTCCGCCAATCGGGCCAGATCATGAAGGTGTCTGAGATCTATCCTTCCGCGCCAGTAATCTCCCTCCTTGAGAAGGTCGTGCACCATCCAATGCAGGGCGCGAGACCGAGCGGGAGGAATGTTCACCCGAAGTCCTCCGAGTTGGACGAGTTCGGGAGGGGCATAGCAGGTTGGTTGGCTCGGCCGAAGTTCCAGCATTCCGGCGTCATGCTCGCGGGCCATGCCTCGGGCGCCCGCCACATCGACGTAGCCAAGCTCTTCAAGACAGGTCCGGGCGAACGTCTCTTCGCGCGGGTCCACGGCCAAATCGAGGTCACTCGTCATCCTGCTGGGAACCTGGCCGCCCGGCGAAAGGAACAGAGGAACGGCCCCCTTGAGCAGAAACGGTACGATGTCGCGGCCATTGAGGGCCGCAATGGCTTCACGCAGTTGAGTACGCAAGCGCAGGTTCCGTTCGCGATTGCAGTCGTAAACGAACCGAAGGTACTCGCGCACGTCCTGCGGGAGTTGATGGATTTGTCCGGCCCGAGCGAGTGACGAGAACAAATCGGGTGTGAGCAGAGTGTGATTTGCCAGAGCGATCACGGCCTGCCAGTCGGCGCTGTCGGTCGGAGCGCCGCGAAGTCCAGCGACCAACGCCTTAAGCGCGTTGCCTCTACTCGTCATGGCATGCTTTCGAGATAAGCTGTACCGCATCATCAAGCCCCGAATAGGTCAGGCAATAGGTTTGCGCCGAGCCGATGAGTTGGGTGAGCACTTCGAAAGCGGTGCCACTGAGCTCTCCGCCGGGTGCCAGCGCGCCGTTGAGCAGGCCGCGCAATGCGTGAGCTGGATCGATCGGCTCCAGGCTAGCTTTCGAGTCACGACCTCGACGGAGCAGGACCACGCAGCCAATGGGTAGGGGAGCGGGAGGCAACGGCACGAACGCCTTGGGCACGGCAAATCGTACACGCTTGCGGTCGGGGCGGCGACAGATCGGAACGGCATCGAGGCCGGGGCAGTATTTGGCCAGCAACGGCCATGCTCCCGCCTTGACTGCCGGGGCAAACGGAAGGCCGACGCCATGCCCGCTAGAGTCCAGCAGCGTCACATCATCGGCGACAAAGCCAAATCCTGCATGGACCAGTGCCAAGGTCAGCGTCGTCTTGCCCGCGCCCGGATTGCCACAAAGAAGGACGATGCGTTCATTTCCGAGAAGCGCAGCCGCATGGAGGGCAAGTTCATATGCGCCGTAATCCAGAACCTCGGTCAGTAATTGGCCCTTCAGCATGACGGGTAGTTCGTCGAGGGAGCAGGACAAAATCCACTTGCCATCCCGCAACAGATGGGCTCTCCCTCCCTGCCCAACCACTTCGAGCAGTACGTCGGCAGTATCTCTTTTGACCTCGAGGTGGCGAAATACGGAAATGGCGGGAAAGGCGTAGGCTGCCGGATAGACGATGCGTATGTTGAGGCCCGCAACTGCGACCACCTGGCTCAAAGGCTTTTGAGCTGACGAAGTAGACACGGGTGCGCAGGGTCGTATCAGGTTCAGCCGCTGCCAATCTTCGAGTGCAGCCTCGACATGCCTGTCTGCCTCAAGTCTATCAACGCCACTGCGCGCCATCTCGACCGAGATGGCGTGCGGTGGCATACCTTCTTCCAGAGAGCGCCAGATGTCGGCAGCAGTATCGTTGACGGCGAAAATGGCCTTCTGAGAAGGGCTGAACAGGATATTTTGTCCCCTGACGCGTACCAACCGCCCCTGGATCACAAACCTCCCAGGGCCGTGATCGGCGGATCCTGATGCCACACTTCTGTCAATCGCCTCGTGCTGGTTCATCGCGGTGACGGTCCATGTTGTTGTTGCAAGCAGGGTGCATGCGAGCGCCACCTGTCTTTGCAGTTCGGATAGTCATTGCCGACGGTGCGACTTCTCACAGCAATTCGTCGGAGAACCGGCCCACGTCCTGATGCGCCGCGATCCACTGGAGATGCGCCTTGTTCCAATATTCGCGGGCGTTGGCGCCCGTCAGCAATCTGAAACCAGATGGCGGCAGCGGCAACGAGGAGGGGATTGGCTCGTCGGGCAGCCACAGCAAAACGTTGTCGCGGCTTTCAATCGTCAGCCGCCATGTTCTTTCCAGGCGATGGAATCCACGCATGTTGGCCGCGGCCAATGCGAAAACCGATTCCGTGATCCTCAACCTGGGCGACTGATCGACAGCCTTGATCGGCGCCTGATGTGTGATTTCGCCCTTGGACAGAAAGGCATGCATACGAATGAGGGATTTGTCGACCCGCACCGTTTGCCCTGTTCCGTCCCGCTCGTTTGACGCAGGGTCCAGGCTGATCCCCGAGAAACATCCGTCAAACAGGCAATCTTCGACAATACCGCTGAGGAGATAGTCGTTCTCCACCGCATCATCCCTGATTTCGCTGAGCCAGCACCCTTTGAGGCGAAAGCCGTCGGCGTGCTCGGCGAGGCGAATGCCATCCCAGCAGCGACGGGCACGCACCCCCTCAATTGTCGCATCGGTGGTTCCGTCCCTGACAAGCAAAGCCGCGCTGTTGCAGTAGGTGTCCCGCCAATCAGACGTTAGCGGTACCTGGCCGTCGAAGCGGCCGCCGACAAAGCAAACCCCTGGACAGTTGCGGATGACGACGGGATAGCGATTGACCGGCAACGTCCCCTCGTCGCAGCCCATCGTCGCGCTGGGATCGCTGTTTCTGCTGTTGGCAACCGTGAAGGAAGCATTGCGAGCGTTGATAGTTGCTCCCGGCTGGAGATTCCGAATTAATTGCTGTTTGAAGCCATACTCACCCGCCAGGACGAACTCGTTGCCTCCCGGCGTCTGTCCGCCTTGCGCTCGGAGCGAACTCGGCAACAAAGCGATTACAGGGTACAAGCCAGCGACGGCCATGAAAGAACGGCGGTCCATTTTCGTGCTCATTGACCTACCCTATCGCACGGCCGCTGCCGTTCAAGGCAGGCCAGTAGCACTGCATCGAGAACCCTTTCGGCGACGTCTTCGGGCGAGGCAAACCTCTCCACGTTGACCGCCACCAATACGCCGGCGTGATCTTCCGTTCCCATCCTCCACTCAAGATCGGTCGCAATCTGGCGGCAAGCGCCATCCGCGGTCGACCACAGATCAAGGTCGCGGTCAGGAGATGTCCTTTGCATCCGCGAGGACCGATCGCCCCTTTTCAGAAGTCGATCTCGTGCCACGCCGATCTCGCCGCGCAGATGGACAAAAGCAATATCGCGCACGCCAATGGCGAACAGGATATCAAGCCACTTCTCGGATGTTGCCCCACGCCTGCTCTTAAGCAAGATGGATAGGAATCCCTGCAACAGGCCCTGGTCCATGACCATAATTGTATTTCTTCCCTGTCTCTCGCTTTGAACATAAGCAATCAGAAACGAAAGGTTCCAGATGACTCTGACTGTGTCGACAATTGATGATTGCCCACCTTCGATGACAAAGCGCGCAATTCGCGAGAGCAGAGAGCGAAACTCACGATCCCTAAGCCTTGGTGCAACAATACCTATTCTGTAGATCTGGCGGCTGATGAACTTTCTTGTCTCCGACGCTACCCGCACATCACCCACCAACGGGCCGTGCCGCCGCAAACCGTTCGCCAACAGGGTGGTTGCGGTTGTCTTTCCAATCCCGGGGAGACCAAAGAATTCCACAAATCGAATGTCTGTTTGAAGTGGGCGTGGTTCGACGTTTGGCGCCAAGCCTGCCGTCAGGTCACGGACTGTGTGCGAAGCCATGGGAATTTCAATGTTGAAAGAGCTGGGACCCTGGAATCGCGTACAATTTCGGACGCTCAGGGCCGGTCTGCAGTGATCGTTGGATGCCGCGATAGAAGATGAGCAAAGCCAACGGCAGCCAGAAGAAAGGCGCTGTCGATGGACCGAAGGAGTCGCTCATCTGGTTTGCGATGATGTAGTTCCACAGGGAAACCGACGTTCCAAGCACCATCACGTTCACTTCCGCCGCATGGTCGCCCCCCCTGTCATTGCCGAACAATGTGCAGAACACGACCCTGACCAGATATGCCATGACCACGAGAACCAGCATCGACACCAACGCCAAGCCGGGCACTCCCAGTGTTCTAAAGAAGTCAATGAACAGATTATGGCTATGGGGTGCGATATCTTGCACCCATTGCCCTGCCCCCACACCCGTGAACGGGTGCGACAGGCCGAGATCGATCGATATAGACCACAGTCGCTGCCGCGATACCACCGAATGCGCCTCGCCTCCGGAAAGTTGAAGGGCCAGCAGGCCGTAAGCCCGTGGATTTAGGAACTGCAATGTCAGCAGGCTCGCTTCGAACAATATCGGAGCGGCAATGGTTCCCACGATTACTTTTAACGGACTCTGCTTTCTTCTGATTAAATATATACTGTATAGCGCAAAGAAAAGACCAAGGCCCACCACTCCGAGAACGAAGTTGGTCTTCGAACCCGATTTCACCAAACCCAGGAGCACGGCAGCGAGGCAGCCCATAAGGAGAAGTCGGTGCCGGCGGGATGTGACCAGCTTCGCGGCGACAAGCGGCAGACCAGCCGACAACGCGATCCCGAGTTGGTTCGAGTGCTTGAAATAGCCTTCAGCCCGATCGGCGAATCTGGCATCGCCCAGCCCGATTGCGACAAGACAGGATGTTACGACAGTCATGATGACTATGGTCGTCACAACCCTGTCGACTGCCACGAGACCCTTGGGTCTCATGGAGATCGCCGCGACTGCTGGAATGATCGCGAAGCCAAACACTTGTGAGAAAACCGCGCGCATCGTCCTCATCGGATTGTCTGCGTAGAGCATCGACAGTAGAGAGAGAACGATGATGACAGCAGATATCGTCAGCACCGCAGTCGTCAGGGCGGCCTCAATCCGATGGAGGCGTCTTGCTGTTTCCGCATAGGCACCGACACTTAGCAGAGCGCAGAACAGTGCCAGCACGAAGGAAAGCGAGCCATCCGTTCCGGCAATCCGCGTGGCGCCAGGGAACCAGATGGACAGGATCAGCAAAAGGACAGATACCTGAAGCATAGGTAGAATGTCACGTTCGAGGCATTATGCGGGAACTGCGCACCGACGCAGCCTCGCGTTGATGCGCAACGTCCAGCGCCTTGTTGTCCTGAATAGCTGCACTGATAAACACAGGCTTGGCGTCCGGATCATAAATCATTGCATGCTGCCGCACGGCGGGTGAACTTCCGCATACCTATTTCCATGCAGCGTAGGCTCGGCGGGTGGACAAGGAAATGAGCGAAAAGGGGGCATTCGGACAGGGTGCTCTACGCCTTTTGTGCAGCGCGGGGGAGTATGCGGCGATTTCCCGCCCCTCGATCGCTCGGCGAGGCGGTGCAGCCGGATTGAGTGTTGGTACCGATTTCGCAGATGTGGGAGACTTGGAGATGGCACACTGAGTCTTCCACCCATAGGAGATCGCCGTGCTTTGGGGCCTTGTCGTCGTCGGTGTGATCGGCATTTTGCTGGGATTTCGTTTTCGAGTTGCCGCGCTCATTGTCGTGACCGCGGTGACTGTCGTGGGCGGCGTCGCTGCAGGCGGCATCGGCAGTGTATTTGATTGGCACCACCTCATCTCAATCCTGCTTCTCGTTGTCGTTCTACAGGGGGCCTACTTGCTCGGCCTCTTCCTTGGCGTAATCTGGCGCCAAGGCATGTCACGTGAGCAGTAATGGTCTGCGGCTGCCATTTCGCCGCGGCTGGCGGGCGCCGCACCTTTCGCCATTGCGATCGCGACAGCACGCTGCGGTTTTTAAGCAAAGCAATGCATCGGGCAAGAATTTGCGATGCGCATTAATCAAGACGCACGGTCGAATTTCATCACGGCGCCCACGGTCCGGACGAGAATGACAACATCGGCCCATAGGGACCATTCCCGCACATATCGGCTGTCGATAGAGACACGACTGGGATAGTCCATTGCGTCTCTGCCGGCCACCTGCCAAAGGCCAGTTAGTCCAGGCCGGGTTTTTAGATAATCGATCGCAGAGGAGCCGTAACGTTGAAGTTCGTCGGGAACGACCGGACGAGGGCCGACGCAACTCATCTCGCCGCGCAGCACGTTGATGAGTTGAGGCAGCTCATCCAGGCTAGACTTCCTGAGAATGCGCCCCAGGAATGTGATCCGCGGGTCATTCTTGAATTTCCAATTCTGCTCCCACTCCTTGGCGGCTTCGGGATTGCTCGCGAGATAGTCGGCCAGGACCCGCTCCGAGTTGGCCACCATGGTCCTGAATTTGTAACAGGCGAAGCGCCTGCCGTTGAACCCGATCCGGGTGTGTGAGAACACCGCCGGTCCGCCGTCGGTCACCAATATCAAAAGGGCAACCGCCAGCATCACCGGCGCAGCGAGGACAAGCGCGATCAATGCGACGGTCATGTCCATCATCCTCTTGCGCCGGCCTCCAAGCGGACGGAGGTTTTGGCCGACGCGGATGCCTGGCCCGCGGTGCTTTATGTCAAAGGCGCTTATTGTCACGGATGTCACCAAGAAACGCTGCTGGTTTTGCTGCCCAACTTCACAGCGGCGCGTCATTCTCGGCAAGAGAAGCAAAGGAGGTAGCGCCGTACCCAGCGCTCGTTACCCCCTTAGCCTGATCCGAGCGTCGCAGGCGTAGCCTCGGTAAGTCTTCCGATCAAACGGGGTATCACCAAGCATCCGTTTGCTGCAGTAGCAGTTCGGGCAGGTTCGGCTGTATTGCCAAAGCGCGCATTGGAACGGGTTCGGCCACCAAGAGGTCAAAGGGCCAACCAAATTTGGACCGTCACTCGCCTGGGCGAGAATAGAATAGACAGGAACTACTTTACCAAATGCGAAGGCCGCAAACGCATCAGCCAACGCAATGCAGGAAATGCACGCGCATCGCGCCCAGACGAGACCGGCAGGGCAGCGGATCCGCTTAAAGGACATTGCCGGCCTACCAGATAGTGAGAGCGCGCAACGTGGTGCCCAGCTTCATGCCTACATCACGTCATTTTTCAGCAAGGTCGTTTGCTCGTGATGTTCCCGAGATCGACCGTGCCGAAGTCCTTGCTCTCGTGCGCAAGCAAATAGCCTTGCTCGATCTCGATCTCTCCGGCCTCACCGTGGTCGTTGGCGCTGCGACAGGATACCAAGCAGTGACTGCGGCAGCGGCGGCGCTCGCTAAGGCCAGCCGCGTCGTTGCGCTCACTCGCATATCCTCCAGACATCCGAGCCTGGCAGCAGCCGCGACCGCGACGTTGGCATTTGCCAATTTTGCCAACGTGTCGGAATGCGTGGAAGTGACGGACCGCATCGACAGCCGCAAATGGCAGGACGTCGACCTCGTCACGAACTCCCTCCAGGTCGGGCCGATTTCTAGATCGCTTGTCGAACTCTTACCCTCTCATGCGGTTGTTTCGCTAATGGCTGGACCATGGGAGCTTCGGCCTGGCACTGTGGACTTCGACGCCTGTGACGAGGCTGGCATTAAGGTTGCGGCTCTCAATCTCAACCATCCAGCCGTAGACCTGCTGCCAGAGTTCGCGCGGTTATGCTGCACCTTGCTGGACGATGCCGGTGTCGATCTACGCGCGGCCAAGCTCGCCATCGTCTGCGACACGCCCTGTGCATCATCCCTTGAATATGCGCTCCGCGAGCGCGGGGCGGGAGTAAGCGTTTTTTCGCACCCGGTGCTGCTGACCGACGATGCATGGGATGTCATCGTCGTAGCGATGCGACCCAGCGACAAACCACCAATGGACATCAACAGCCTTGGCCGAATTGGCCGGAACTCGAACCAAACGCTGTTGGTGCAGTTCAGCGGCGGGATCGATCGCTCGGCCGCCAGCTATTTCGGCCTCACGGTTTGGCCGCCGAAGAGGCCCGGCCGCGATCAGCTAGGCTTGCCACTTGACGTACTCGGAGCAGCTCCGACGGTCCGCAGGCTGACGGGAGGGCTGAAAGCCGCCGAAGCAGCATATCGGGGCGCAGAGCTGGGCGAGGACAGTGTTGGATTCCTCGTGAAGGCAAGGTCCGCGACCATTGAGAGGCAACGCACTTAAACATCAGCGCGAGCGACTCTGTTTCGCGAAAACGACCCGGACGGGTGTCCAACCACCTTATAGGAACAGCCAGCCCCAAAAAGGTCCTCTCAACGGGTCCGGCAATTGTTGCCGGACCCGCTAGGTAAAGTCCGAAGCAGCCGTCATAGCAACATCTGTCTGAGCTTGTAGGCTACTTCCGTGCGGTTCGTAGCCTTCAGTTTCTTCATGATATTGCGGATGTGGACCTTGACCGTGCTCTCGCAAAGATTGAGTTCGTAGGCAATTATCTTGTTCGCCTTGCCTTTCCTGAGCGCCTCTACGACCGCAGCCTCGCGTATCGTGAACATGCCGGCGAGCGGCCGGGCACCGTTTGCCGTCGAGTGGATGATCTCTCGAAGCGCCAGCACGCAACTGGCGGGTACAAAGATCCCTCCCGCGCGAGCGAGACCAATGGCCTCGGCAGCGACTTTCACCTTCACGCTTGTGGGAATGTAGCCTCGGGCTCCGCATTCGAGTGCGGCGAGGACCTCCCCCGGGTCGTCGGAATCCACCACGACGATTACAGGTACGGTTCCAATCTCAGCAATGAAGTCCGTAAGTTCCGCCCGAACGCTCTGCTCGGAGACCTTTCTGGCGCCAAGAATGACCAGGATCGCGGATGGCTCCTCTTTCCCGGCAATGTGCTGGATTTCGTCAAGCGATCCTACCGCGCTAACGCGCAAAGTGGGATTGTGTTCGATAAGGCCACGAGCAAGGCATTCACGTTCAAGCGCTCGCTTGTCTACAATCAGGACGAGGCCTTCGCTTCGGTGCTCTTCTTCGACATCGGATCTGCCTAGACCATTCGCGCCCGGCAGATGTCCATTATGTAGCGGTACTGCTGCATCATTCCAGGAATCGGAAATTTGGTGAGGTCCCATCGCCTTACATACTCCTCTCCGTCGCCGACTTGCTTTTCTCCCTTTGATTTGGGCCCCGCAAAGCTTGTCAGACGCGTGAACTGATACGCTCCATCGTGTCAGGCTGCCTAGATTTAACCGGGGATTGGATTCAAGGAGTAGAGCATACGCCGCCCCAACGCACGGACGTATGGCCTCCCCGCCCTATGGAGGTAACCCAACCTAAAGGGCATACTACAATGCTGTGGAAAGGGCGCATTAATCCTGGTTAACAATTGGTAATTATATATTAGCTAGCTAATATGTCCAAAGGTATTACAACCTGCAATTGTGTTGAGCTTGTCTCGCACCAATAAGCCGAGACAGGGATTGCGACTGGTGATTTCCTGTTTGCCGGCCAACAAACCATACGGCCGCGAATCGCGGCGAACTCGGCGACCGAGGTGCACATTGGTTCGACCTCGCCGCCATGGCCAAGCGCCTCGGCAAGACCAACCAGATCGATGGTGACTTGGTCAGCTGTTTCCCGCCAAGGCGAGAACGAGGGATAGTGGCAGCGCTGCAAGCCTGATCCCGCAAATCGCCGGAAGAGAGCGTGAGACGGCGCCTGCACGTCACTGGCTGATCGGTCATCGGTTGAGCCCCGAATGTTGTCCTCATACTTCTTTCGTATGCTTTGCGCGTCTTGGGTATGAGCGCATATAGTCCGTTATCCCCCGGTGCCGTTTCTCACAAACTGCCCGTCGGTTAGGCCCGGTGTCCTAGCCGCATCCCAACAAGGGGGTGCCGGGCCGCTCCATCCAGACTGAAGCCGCCACCCCATCTGCGAGGCGACTGCCATCCGCCCTAGCTGTGAGCTTTCGGGAGGTTGTCCATTCGGACCGGACCGAGGAGACTGGAGTTACCAGGCTTCAGTACAGATCGGAGGGTCCGAATGAACATCCACAAGAATGCCCGTCTGACGCCGCTGCGTCGAGAGGAGATGGCGCTGTCGATTATTGAAGGCCGTCTTTCCAAAGCCGATGCGGCGCGGAGATATGGTGTGTC